>CBDTZB010000508.1:0-2590 GCA_965364795.1 uncultured Nocardioides sp. | reverse complement strand
CCATCACGGAGGCGACGACGGACAGCGCCGTCTCCAGACCGAGCATTCCGAAGGCCGCGTCGACGAAGGCGTGCTCCTTGTCGTGGCGGGCGTGCGGGGCATGGTCGGTGGCAACGGCGTCGATAGTCCCGTCGGCCAGGGCCTCACGCAGAGCCTCAACATCCTCGGCCGGCCGTAGCGGAGGGTTGACCTTGAAGGTGGGGTCGTACCCCGTAAGCAGGTCGGTGGTGAGGATCAGGTGATGCGGCGTGACCTCGGCGGTCACGTCGATGCCCTGCGACTTGGCCCACCGCAGCACCTCCACGGTGCCGGCGGTGGAGGCGTGAGCGACGTGGAGACGCGAGCCGGTGTGCCGAGCGAGCATGACGTCGCGCGCGACGATGACCTCTTCAGCGATCCCGGGCCAACCGGGCAGTCCGAGGCGACCGGAGATCTCCCCCTCGTGGCAACACGCGGTGGGGCCGGCAAGATCGGGATCCTGCGAGTGCTGGCTCACCACTCCCCCGAACGCCTTGACGTATTCCAGGGCGCGGCGCATGACGCGGGGGTTCGCCACACAACGTCCGTCGTCGGAGAAGACCCTGACCTGAGCGGAAGAACGTGCCATCAGTCCGAGCTCGGCCAACTCTTCACCGCCCAGTCCACGGGTCACCGCGCCGACAGGCTGCACCTCTACCAGCCCGGAGGCCTGACCCAGCGCGTAGACCCGTTCGGCAGCCTCGGCGGTGTCGGTGACCGGGTTCGTGTTGGCCATGGCCAACACCGCGGTGAAACCACCGATCGCCGCAGCAGCAGAGCCGGTACGGATCGTTTCAGCGTCTTCCCGACCGGGCTCTCGCAGGTGCGTGTGCAGGTCCACCAGACCCGGCAAGGCGATCAGACCCTCGGCGTCGATGACCTGCGCGTCCTGACTACCCAGTGAGCCCATCTCGACGATGCGGCCCTCTCGCACGAGCAGGTCGGTCGCGCCCTGGCCCAGGACGCTGGTGCCCTTGATCAGCAACTCCCGGGTGGTGTCTGTGGTGGTCATGCGGAGGTCCCATCGCCGGAGAGCAGGTGGTAGAGGATGGACATGCGGATCGCGACACCCGCCGAGACCTGGTCGAGCACCAGCGACTGCGCCGCATCGGCCGCATCGGCCGCGATCTCGAGGCCCCGGTTCATCGGTCCGGGGTGACAGATGGGGACGTCGGGGCCCAGAACGGCCAACCGGTCACGGGTCAGCCCGTAGCCCACGGTGTACTCGCGAGCGCTCGGGAAGTACCCCCCGGTCATCCGCTCTCGCTGGACGCGCAACATCATCACGGCCTCGGCCTTGGGTAGTTCCTCATCGAGGTCGTACGACGTGCTGAAGCCAGCCTCGCGGGACCAGGTGTCGATGCCGCTGGGCATCAGGGTGGGCGGTGCCACCACGGTCACGTCGGCCCCCAGGGCGGTTAGGCACAGGATGTTGCTACGGAACACCCGGCTGTGGGTGAGGTCGCCGACCAGAAGGATCTTTCGACCCTCCAGGGAACCCAGCCTGCGCTGAAGCGTGTAGGCGTCGAGCAGGGCCTGGGTGGGGTGCTCGTGGGTGCCGTCGCCGGCGTTGATCACGACCGAGTCGACCCACTGCGAGACCTGGTGGGCCGAACCGCTGGCGCTGTGCCGCATGACCAGCGCGTCGACCCCCATGGCGGTGATCGTCTGGACGGTGTCGCGCAGGCTCTCACCCTTGGAGGCGGAACTGCCCTTGCCGGCGATGTTGATGGTGTCTGCAGAGAGCCACTTGCCAGCGATCTCGAAGCTGGACCGGGTCCGGGTGGAGTCCTCGAAGAACAGGTTAATGATCGTGCGACCGCGGAGGGCCGGCAACTTCTTGACCTCGCGACGCTGCACGTCGTGCATCTCGGCAGCGGTGTCGAAGAAGGTGATCATCTCGTCCACCGTGAGGTCGGCGATGGAGAGCAGGTGGCGGCTCATGCGATCCGCACCTCATCGGCGTCGTCGAGTTCGGAGAGGCGCACCATCACACGCTCGGTGCGCGCGCTGGGCAGGTTCTTGCCCACGTGGTCGGCGCGGATCGGCAGCTCACGGTGCCCCCGGTCCACCAGAACAGCAAGGCGAACCGCTTCGGGGCGTCCGAGGTCGTTCATTGCATCCAGCGCGGCGCGGACCGTGCGCCCGGAGTAGAGGACGTCGTCGACCAGGACAACGGTCTTGCCCTCGATGCCGTCCGGCGGGACCTCGGTGTGCTGGGGCCCCCGGGCGGGGTGTTTGCGAAGGTCGTCGCGGTACAGGGTCACGTCGAGCGACCCCACTGCGACCTCTACGCCCTCGACCTCACGGATCAGGGCAGCGATGCGGTGGGCCAGCGGCACACCCCGGCTGGGCACTCCGAGGAGCACGAGGTCGCGGGCGCCCTTGTTGCGCTCGAGAATCTCGTGCGCGATCCGGGTCAGGGCCCGATTGATGTCACGGGCGTCGAGCACCACACGACCAGGAAGCTCCTGGGGCGTTGAAGGCGTCGGTTGAGCAGCAGAATCAGCGGTGGGTGGGGCATTCACGAGGACTGCCGGACCTCCTTCTCCGCCTCACAGGACGGCTCGTT
>CBDTZB010000507.1:0-2602 GCA_965364795.1 uncultured Nocardioides sp. | reverse complement strand
AAGGCCCCGACCCGTCGTGGAGCGAGCCGACCTACAGTGGGGGACGATGACTGATTCTGTGACCGAACCCAACCCCTCCGCACCGCTCGACACCGGCGACGTGGACGTGACGGCCGAGTCTGCTGAGGAGCGCTCTGCACGCTTCGAACGAGACGCGCTGCCTTTCTTGGACCAGTTGTACGCCGCCGCCATGCGGATGACGCGTAACCCGACTGATGCCGAGGACCTGGTCCAGGAGACCTTCGCCAAGGCGTTCTCCGCCTTCCACCAGTACAAGCCCGGCACCAACCTCAAGGCGTGGCTGTACCGCATCCTGACCAACACGTTCATCAACACCTACCGCAAGAAGCAGCGGCAGCCGCAGCAGTCGATGTCCGAGGACGTCGAGGACTGGCAGTTAGCGCGTGCGGAGTCGCATTCCTCCACCGGGCTGAAGTCCGCTGAGACGGAGGCTCTCGAGCGCCTCCCCGACTCTCAGGTGAAGGACGCACTTCAGCGACTGCCCGAGGAGTTCCGTTTAGCTGTCTATCTCGCCGACGTTGAAGGCTTCGCCTACAAGGAGATCGCCGAGATCATGGACACTCCGATCGGCACTGTGATGTCCAGGCTCCACCGCGGTCGACGCCAGTTGCGCGACATGTTGTCCGACCACGTCCGAGCCAACGACCTGTTGCCGCGCGCGACGGTCGGAAAAGGGAGCGCGTCATGAGTGGACTCCACGAACACGAGCCCTCCTCGGCCGAGTGTGCTGAATACCTCGAGCGCATCGTCTACTTCATCGACAACGAACTGGATGACGCAGACTGCGCCGCGGTCCAACATCACCTGAATGCCTGCAACCCCTGTTTGGTGCGCTACGACCTGCAACGCACCGTGAAGACGGTCGTGGCGCGGTCGTGTTCGGAGGTGGCACCCAGCGAACTGCGTGCGCGCGTGCTGCTGCGTATCCGAGAGGTGCAGGTCCGGATCGGGGAGTAGCCCCCCCAAGGACCGACGACGCGTTCACCGACGCGACCGCGTAACGCAAGGAGCCCCAGCCTGTTGGCTGGGGCTCCTTGCATTGATGAACCGTGTTGAGTGGCTCTACGCTCAGGTGTTGGGACGCTTACCGTGGTTCGCGGCCTTCTTCCGACGAGCGCGGCGCTTGCGGCCAGTCTTGCCCATGATGTCCTCCTGGATCGACGTCAGGGGCCACTATCCCAGTCCGGGGCGTTCAGACGAAATCGGCTTAGCCCAGACGGGCCATGAAACGCTCTGCATCCACCACGACCCGGGTGATCTCGCCGGTGCCCACGACCTTGCCGGGGGTGGCGGGCCCGGCTGACGACGCGGGCTCCAGGTGGCGGGCCGCGACGGTGAAGCGGTGCAGCCGACCGTCGACGTACGACGCGGAGGCGGTGATCTCGAGGAGTTGGCCCACTGCGCTCGCCCCGCTGTGCTCCAAGGCGATCCGGGTGCCCACGCTGGTGGATCCCTCGCTGAGTGACGGGGCGATCGCGGCCACGGTGGTTGCCTCGCACCACGCCAGCAGTCGGGGGGTGCCTAACACCGGCAGCGAGCCGGATCCGACCGCGCGCGCGGTGTCGTCCTCGGTGACGGTGAAGGTGAGGGTGGCGGTGAGGTCGCTGCTGCGGGTCATGGGAGCTTCCGTTGGTAGACGATGAGGGAGACGGCGGGTTGGGGTTGCCAGTCGCGGTCGGGGATCCGGTGGAAACCCAAACTTTCGTAGAGCCCGTGCGCGGCGGTCATCCGGTCGAGACTGGAGAGAACCACGGACTCATCACCCTCCCGCCGACAGCGATCCACAACCAGTGATGTCAGGGCGCGGGCGACCCCGCGGCCGCGATAGGCGGGGTCGACGGCGAGCATGCGGAACTCACCCTCCCCGGGACGGGCTATTTCTCGCCACAGTGACCCTGGTGGACAGATCGTCACTGACCCGGCAACCACGCCATCGAGCTGAGCGATCCACACCTCGGCTTGTTGATCGCGTACGGCGGTGTCGCGCAACCGCTCGATGTAGAAGTCGTCCGGGCCCAACAGGAACGGCTCATAGGCTGCCACGGTGAGGTCGCCGACCGCGGAGTACTCCTCGGGTCGGATGCGCCTCAGATCCACCTCAGATGCCAAAGGTGTTGCGCGGATAGGCCGCCTCCACGTCGGTGATGATGTTGACGAGGTACGGCACGTTGGCGGCGAACGCCCGGTCCAGGGCAGGGCCGATCTGACGGGGGTCGGTCACCTTCTCGCCCGCCCCGCCGAGTGCCTTGACGACCTCGTCGTAGCGGGTCTGGTCGGCCAGGTCGGCTGCTACGTCGTAGCCGTAGAGCATCTGCATGGGTCCCTTCTCCAGGCCCCAGGCAGAGTTGTTGCCCATCACCATGACCACCGGCAGGTTGTGGCGCACCAAGGTGTCCACATCCATCAGGGAGAACCCGGCGGCCCCGTCACCGAAGAGGACCACCACCTGCGCCGAGGGTCGCGCCAGTCGGGCGGCGATGGCGGCGCCCAGACCGGCGCCCAGGCAGCCGTAGGGGCCGGGGTCCAGCCAGCCTCCGGGTCGCTTGGGCTCGATGAACTTGCCGGCGAAACTGACGAAGTC
>CBDTZB010000506.1:0-2603 GCA_965364795.1 uncultured Nocardioides sp. | reverse complement strand
GCACCCCGACTCCACGTTCAGCAACCCGTGGTTCGAGGTACCGGACGATGTCGTCAACGACCTGTCCGACGGTTCGACCGCCCGTCGAACCGAGCGGGGTGATGGTGAACCTCATGAACGCCTGTCCCGCGTACGGAGCGTGGTCCGCAGGTTCCCCGGAGGGGAACCTGCAAGGGTGTGTCCGGAGAAAAGGATGGAGTCCCCGAAGCCGTTTTGGTCACGCAGAGTGGTGAACGGAGTGGGCTGGCAGCACTGCTCAAGATGGGGATTGTCGAGCGGGAAGCCTGTTCGGTGGACCTCGAGGCTCGGGTACGGGGCTGGGTGGATGTCCGGGGACGTTGGCGCGTTCATGCCGGCACTAGGCCGGAATCGGTTCTCCGATCTCGCGAGGAATCTGGGGATCAGGAGAAAAGGACGCGGATAGGCGGAATCCGGGGCCCAGATCGAAGAAAAGGACAGGAACGTGAACGGAAACGTGAACGAGAACGTGAACTCGTGACGGCACGATCACCGCCGAAGTGACGGGATCGATTCAGTCCTGCTGGTCGGCGTCCCGGAGTCTGCGGAGCTCTGGCAGCGCTTCGCGATCCTTGGGCCGATCTGCCCACTCCTTGGACGCAATGACGTCGTCGAGGTCGGCGACGCGGACCACGACGCCGTGGAACCTCAGCTCCGCCGAGCGGGAGGCCAACTCCTCGTAGCTCAGATGCCGGCCTGCTCGGTCGGGAATGTCAGCCAACACGTCCATGTCGCCGGCGTCGGTCCGCCACGTTGAGATCTCCATCTGCGCCAATCGCGCACCGTCGACCACAAGCGGGAGCGCTGCAGCTTCCTCATCAGTCAGTCCCTCGACACGAAGGCGAGCATTGAGTTCGCGCATCGCTGCAGCGAGGTGGTCGAGATTCGCCCTGGTTCGTTGGGCTACGCAGTCAAGATCCTTGGTGAGCCGCTCGGCGCCGTGCGCGAGAGCGGCGACTCCACCGACCAGGAGGTACACGACGCCATGGCGATCGAGCGTCTCCAGGAGCCGGGTTACATCAGGATCCCGGTCGGCGGCATCAGCTGGCGGCACCATCGTCCAAGAGGGCGTATCGCTCGGCTGCGGTTTGATCGTCGACTTCAGCCAACCAAGCCAGAACCGCATCCTTGGAGTCGAGTCGACGTCCGTCGGAGGTGATCGAGACGTCGTCGCGCGTCGGCGGATCTGCGGCGTCGATCGACGCCTGCAGTTCCTCGATGGTGATCGGTAGAACCTTCGCTGTCACAAGTCCAGACTACCGGCCAGGACAGACAGGGGATGCCTGCTGCTCCGTCGCTGTCCTGGTCATCCGTCGCGCAGTTCAGAGACTCGGGTCGAGCAGTTCGGCCGCCCGTCTCGCGGTTTCAGACGGCCGGTGGCCGAGGCTGCGGACGTAGCCGGCGGTAGTAGTCGTGTTCGAGTGGCCGACGTGACGAGCGATGTCGGCGAGATCGACGCCACCTTCGGCGTACAACGCGGTGATCACCGTTCGTCGCCCGGTGTGGGAAGCGAGCCCGATGGGGTCGATTCCCGCCTTCTTCGCGGCTCGACGAATCGCCTTGACGACGGATTGCCGGTTCGTGAGTTGCCCGTCTTCCCGGGTGAAGACGGGGTGGATGACCTCGCCGTCGTACTTGTGGACCGGCCAGGGCGTCTCGCGCTTGTCTTCCTCGATGGTCTGCTGCTTCTGGCGCTGACGCAGGTGGTCGATCGAGGTCGGGGCCAAGTAGTGGATGCCCTCGGCCCCGCTGGTCTTGGTCGTGCCGAGCACGGTCCCGAGGGAGGGGGTGTAGGCGGACCCGCGGCGGATGTGCGCGGTGCCCTCGTCGAGGTCGAGGTCTTCCCATGCAAGGCCGAGGACCTCGCTGACCCGCCAGCCCTGGCAGAACAAAAGCGTGACTGCGGCGCCGAGTCGCAGGTCTTGCGCGGCGATGATCAACGCCTTGGCATCAGTGGTGGTCAGTGCTCGGCCGTTCTTGATCGCTCTGGCCCTCGGCGCGTCGACGAGGTCGAAGGGGTTGGCGGCGATGAGGTCGAGCTTGACGGCCTCGCGGAAGGCTTGGCGGCAGACCTTGCGACAGTTGAGCACCGTGTAGGGCGCGTACCGCTCGAGGAGGTCGGACTGCCATTCGGTGAGCGCCTCGGTGCCGACGTCGATGATGGCGTAGGAGCCGATGCCGTCGGCCAGGTAGGAGGCGAAGCGGGCGTAGCTGTCGTAGGTCGATGTCTTGACCCGGTGCTTCGCGATCGTGTGCAACCACCACTCCAGGAGGTCGTTCACTGTCGACTCGGGGCCGAAGCGGCTCGCCGGACGGAGACGTTTGCCCACCGCCGCGACGCGTGCGTCTCGCCGATCCTCCGCTTCGAGACGTGTCGGCGCTGAGACGCGCCGGATCTTGCCGTTCTGGTCGAGCCAGGTGGCTCGCCATCGACCGGGGGTCTGGCTGCCATCGGAGTTGTTGGTCGCCGGCTCGAAGTACACCGAGCCTGCGCCATTTGGGTTCTTGGAAGCGACGGCACGGGTGCCGTCGTTGGACGTCGTTCGTTTGCCGCGCGGGGGCCTTGCCACGTTGCGCTCCTTGTG
>CBDTZB010000505.1:0-2604 GCA_965364795.1 uncultured Nocardioides sp. | reverse complement strand
CGGTGACCTCGGGGATGGCGATGCCGCGCACGTTCGCTGCGTTGACGATGGCTTGGGCGAGGGGGTGCTCGGAGGCACGTTCGACTCCGGCGGCCAGACGTAGCAACTCTGCTTCATCAAAGATCGAGCCGGCATCATCGGGGGTGACGATTCTGGTGACGGAGGGCCGTCCTTCGGTGAGGGTGCCGGTCTTGTCCACCACGAGGGTGGTGACCTTCTCCATCCGCTCCAGAGATTCAGCATTCTTGATGAGGACACCCATCTGGGCTCCGCGTCCCACACCCACCATGACCGACATGGGTGTGGCGAGTCCGAGCGCACACGGGCAGGCGATGATCAGGACTGCGACCGCGACAACGAGGGCATGGGCCAGTCGTGGATCGGGACCGGCGAGCGCCCAGACAACGAACGCGACAGCGGCGACAGCGATGACGATGGGGACGAAGACTGCTGCGACCCGGTCAACCATCCCCTGGATGGGGGCGCGGGAGCGTTGCGCCTCGGCGACCATCACCACGATGCGAGCCAGCATGGTGTCTCGGCCGACCTTCTCGGCGACCATGACCAGCGCCCCGGTCTGGTTGATGGTGCCACCGGTTACCGGATCGCCGGTCGTCTTGGTGACCGGCATCGATTCGCCGGTTACTAGTGACTCGTCGACCGAGGAACGTCCTTCTTCTACGGAACCGTCTACGGGCACCTTCTCGCCCGGACGGACCCGCAACCTGTCGCCGATCTGGACCTCGTCCAGCGTCACTTCTTCGTCGGTGCCATCGGCACGGATCCGGCGAGCGGTCTTCGGACTCAGGTCGAGGAGCGCCTTGATGGCGCCGGAAGTCTGTTCGCGTGCTCGCAGTTCCAGGACCTGTCCGAGGAGGACCAGAGTGACGATGACCGCAGCGGCTTCGAAGTAGACCTCGACGGCTCCGTCCATTCGGAAGGCGTCTGGGAAGAGGCCAGGGGCGACGGTGGCGACCACACTGAACAACCAGGCGACTCCGGTGCCCATCGCGACGAGCGTGAACATATTCAGGTTTCGGGTACGGACCGAACTCCAGCCCCGCTCGAAGAACGGCCAGCCAGCCCACAACACCACCGGAGTGGCCAGGACGAGTTGAATCCACCCTGACACCTTCGGGGAGACAACGTCATCGAGAGCCGGGAAGAGGTCCCCGCCCATGCTGAGGACCAGAATCGGGATGGAGAGCACGACACCGACCCAGAACCGGCGGGCCATGTCGGCGAGTTCTGTGTTGGGGCCAGAGTCGGCTGTGACCAGGATGGGTTCGAGACCCATCCCGCAGATGGGGCACGAGCCGGGTCCGGCCTGCCGGATCTCAGGGTGCATCGGGCACGTGTACTCCGCCACCACAGCATCCGGCGGGACCGATGCGGCATCCACCTGTGCGTGATCCAGTCCGGCGTACTTACCTGGATCGGCTTTGAACTTCGCTTTGCACCCTGTGGAGCAGAAGTGGAACGTCACGCCTTCGTGGCTGAGCGTGTGGCCGCTCGACGCCGGGTCCACGTCCATGCCGCACACCGGGTCCTTGACGGTCGGCGGGGTGTGAGTATCGCGGTAGATCGGTTGGCTGGTCATGGTGAGATGATACCCCCCCGGGGTATGCTAGGCAAGGGAAGGCATGTCGCCCCGCCGCTTCTACCCTCGGTGCCGGGGCTCGCTATCCGGGAGAGCCAGAAGTCCTGAGTCTCCGCGCCGATGGTCCCGGAATGAGTGGGAGGTGGCGAGACCATCAGGCGACGGCCCTTCGTCCCATAGGGAGCTCTACACGGCGGAGGTTCGCTCTGTGGGCTGGCGCGTCTTCGGCAGCATGTCTCGACAGGCTTGCATGGGGCCGCGGAAGTGGAGATAGATGAAGAGGCTGAGGATCGCGGCGTAGAAGCACCACACGGAGACGAAGGTCGTGATTGAGACCAGGGCTGCGGCGATGGCCAGGATGAAGGCCAGAATCCCGAACACGTTGATACACCAGTGACTGGAGAATAGGCCGGTGATGCAGGTCGCCAACAGATACCCCACGAGCATGACGGCGGTGTAAAAGTGCGGCGAGTCGTAGGAGATGCTGTCGCCCCTCACCTGGGCGGTGACGGGGAAGCGGACGATGAAGAACAATAAGTAGAGCCCAACCGAGAGACCGAGCGCAGCGAGAACGCTGATGGCCTTGCGCCGCCACAGCCTCGGCTCCACCAACAAGATGGCAAAGGGTACGAGGACCGGCCACACGACGTGGGAGAACATCGAGTAGAGGTAGGTCGCCCACGTTTGCAGCAGGGGCAGGTCGCGGCTCAGGCTCACCCACACGGCGCCCTCGGTGAGTTGCTGAACACCGAACAAGAGTGGGACCAGCGCCAGCGGCACTTCGCGCTTGCCCTGAGACTTTCGCAGCGTGAGCACGCCCACCGCGGTGAGGGCTGCCCCGGCCGTGAAACTTGCGGTCGCCGAAAAACACATCTTCAGGTTCCTTCGGTTGTTGGTTCAAGGGTGGGAGGCCGCTGGCCTCAGGGCTACCGGTGCTCGGTCACTGCTGCGGTTGGGTTGCCGGCTGCACGGATGCCGCAGGTTGAGTTGCTGTTCCCCAGGTA
>CBDTZB010000504.1:0-2608 GCA_965364795.1 uncultured Nocardioides sp. | reverse complement strand
CCCTCTCCAGCGCGGGCAAGTCCTACTCCTTCACCGGGTGGAAGGTGGGGTGGGCAACCGGCCCTGCTCACCTGGTCGATGCGGTGATGGCCGCGAAGCAGTGGCTCACCTTCACCTCGGGCTCGCCCCTCCAGCCCGCTGTCTCCCGCGCGCTGAACGATCACCCCGACTTCCCGATCGAGTTGGCGCTCGACCTGCGCGGGCGACGCGACCTCCTGGCGGCCGGCCTGCGTGTGGCTGGACTCGAACCCACCCTGAGCGACGGGACGTACTTCCTGTCCACCGATGTTGAACACCTCGGTTGGGAGGACGCGAACGCGTTCTGCCTCGGGCTACCGGATCGGGCCGGCGTGGTGGCCATCCCCGCGCAGGGGTTCTACGACGACGCCGATGCGGGTCGGCACCTGGTGCGCTGGGCCTTCTGCAAGCAGCCGGACATCATCGAGCAGGGCCTGGCCCGTCTCGCCGAGGCCGACCTCGCGTTCTAGCCAACGACCGACTAGTAGGTCAGGGCAGCGGGGCGCTTGGCGTACCACTGGTTGGCGCCCCCGACGAAGTACAGGACGATCACGGCGATCGAGGCAGCCAGGGTGACCATCGAGATCCCGGACAGGATGGCCAGCAAACTGAACAGTGCGGTGACCACGGACGAGATCACGACCAGCACGCGGGCCCAGTTCTTCCGCCGCATGGCCAGGACCGCGAAGACCATGGTCAGCAGGCACCACACGGCCATGATCGCGAACGCCGCCACGATGAACACCGCGACGTCGTCGCCGGTGATGCCGTCGAAGGCCGACTCGTTCCGGAGCTCACGGTTGAGCTCTCGGACCATGTCCTCGCGGGCGACGAGTGCGGCCACCGTGCCGAACAGGAACAGGACCAGGCTGAGCCCGGAGAAGATCAACGTGATGATCGAGGCCGCGGTGACGGTGCCGGGCCGCTTGTTCGGATCCGTCGCACCGAAGGCCGGCGGTCCGCCGTACTGGCCGCCCGGTTGGCCGCCGTACGGGCTCCCGTAAGGCTGTTGACCGAACGGCTGCCCGGCCGGCGGAGGAGTGCCGTAGGGCGACTCGGGCGCCGGGGCCCCGTAGGGGTTCGTGGGCGGCTGTCCGCCATCGCTGGGTCCATACGGGTTCTGGGAGTCGTTCATACGGTCACTGAATCACGGAACACGATGGAACCACGACACCGTCTGCGGCCGAACCAACAGGGCGACGGTCACGATCGACAACGCTAACGGCACGACCAGCACCGCACTGGCGAGCACCCCGACGAGGCAGAGCACTGCAGAACCGGCCGCGGAGGCCAGGAGCGCTATCCGCGCCCATCTGGCCCGCTGGAAGGCGAAGACCGCGAACAGGATGGACGCCAAGCACCAGACCAGCAACAGGCTCGAAGAGACGATACTGGCCGAAGCGATCTCCGTGTCGCTGAGATCGGATCCAGCGAAGTTGGGGTCTTGAGCCCGCAACTCGTCGAACAGCACATCGGGGACCGTGGCTAGCACCAGGATCACCGCACCAAGGAAAAGCACCGCGAGGCCGCACATCCCCCAGGTGATCGAACAGGCCCACACCAGTGGGGCTGGGCGCGGAGCAGGAGCCGGGTAGGCGACCGGTCCCACAGGAGCGGCCTGGGTCAGCACTGCCTGCTGGGAGTGCTTCCCCACGTGCTTGCCGTCCCCTGCATCAGGACCCGCCCCAGACGAGGAGCGGCCGAAGCCGATCATCGAGCGGGGACCTCCCTGCGGCGCGGCCGCGACCTCGGGGGCCGCGGGACGCACGATGCCGTCGAACCAGTCCCGCGCGGGTTGGAGGTAGAGCCACACGACGGCCGCTGCGACCAGCGACGCCATGAAGCCCCCGGCGGCCAACCCGCCGATGAATAGCGGGACCGCGAGGATGGCCAGGATCAGACGGGCACGCTTCGAGCCCTGCATCGCCTGATAGCCCAGGATCGCGGTGGCCGCCGCTGTGGCACCGGCGATCATCGTCATCACCCGGATGGCCTCTAGGACCTGGGCCACGCTCAGGCCCAGGCCTTCTCCGGGCGGTTCGGACAGGAACTGCTCCACGCCTTGCCGTGCCTCCAGCGTGTGCAGGCCGGAGATCCGGTCGAAGGCGGTCAGTACCACCACGACCGACCCGGCCATGATCAGCCAGGACGCCCACGTCACCTCGCGCGGACGCGGAAGGGACTTGGTGGGCCCGCTGGTGGGGCGCTGGGATGGTTCGGGCTTGTCAGACATCGCCCTTATTCCACCAGAGCGGGCCCAACGCTGATCCGCAGACCCGGCGTCTCGCCCTCGGCCTCCGTGACCAGCACCCTCCCCCCGTCGACGACCTCGCCGCTGATGAGCAGTTTGGCCAGGGGGTCACCGATCGCGGTCTGGATGAGGCGACGCAACGGCCGGGCGCCGTACGCCGGGTCGTAGCCAGCCTCGGCCAGCCACGCTCGAGCGCCTTCGCTGACGTCGATATTGATCCGTCGCACCGCCAGGCGCTGCTCCAACAGGTGGAGCTGGAGGTCGACGATGCGGGCCAGGGCATCGCGGCCTAGTGGCTCGAACTGAACGATCTCGTCGAGCCGGTTGAGGAACTCCGGC
>CBDTZB010000503.1:0-2610 GCA_965364795.1 uncultured Nocardioides sp. | reverse complement strand
GAGCACGACACCGCTGCTTGGGCGAGGTGGCGGTCGACGTAGCGGGCGCCTGCTTCGGGCAGCGTGTAGGTCTCTTCGGCGACCCGCAGGGCTCGCCATACGGGAAGGGTCTCGGCCTCGACCTGGGCCCATAGGAGGGGGAGCCGGTAGCGCAGTTCGGCGACTCGGCAGAGGTAGAAACCGCCGCTGTCGGTGGTCATGCCCAGCACGGCGGCGAATTCCATGAGGTCGAATTCGGTGACGAAGGGGGAACCCTCACCCGAGGTCCGTGTGGCCCGGTTGCACAACGGTCCACGCTCGTGGGTGACCGGGTCGACCTCGTTCACCACGATCCACTCGACCACGAGACGAAGTCGTTCCACCTCGATGTGGTTCGCCGAGCGCCTGTTCCCGAGCAGCTTTTCGAGCACCACTCCGGTGGCGTCGGGCTGCTCGGGCTGGGCTTCTTCGGACATGCATCTATTGAACTACCGGCCACCGACAGTCCTCCCCGTTCGAGGTCGGAGGGGCCGGGGGTTTCGAGACAGGACTTCGTCCTTCCTCAACCACCGAAGGCGACAGGACTTCGTCCTTCCTCAACCACCGGGGGAGCCCGCGACCGTCTCGCGACCCCCGACCCTTGGTGGGAGATCGCCGGACTCGCTTTCCGGGCCTGCGGTAGGCTGGCAAACGTTATGAAGCAACCACTGCTACTCCTTCGTTGCCGCAGCGAGGTCTGAAAATCCCGGACCCCTCGTTGCGGAGAGTTCGCTGTGCCGGCTACCAGCAGCAACGAAACGAGGAATCATGACGAAGATGCAGAACCCCCAGCAGCCCAGCGGGATGCCGTACTCCAGGTACGCGCCCTTCGAGCCGATCCAACTGGCCGACCGCACGTGGCCCGGCAAGACCATCACCCAAGCGCCGCGTTGGTGTGCGGTCGACCTGCGTGATGGCAACCAGGCGCTGATCGACCCGATGTCGCCGGCGCGCAAACTCAGCATGTTCAAACTGCTGGTCCAGATGGGCTACAAGGAGATCGAGGTCGGTTTCCCCAGCGCCAGCGAGACGGACTTCGAGTTCGTTCGCCAGCTCATCGAGGGGGGTCACATCCCCGACGACGTGGTGATCCAGGTCCTCACCCAATGCCGCGAGCCGCTGATCGACCGCACCTTCGAGTCGCTGGTCGGGGCCAAGCAGGCGATCGTGCACTTCTACAACTCCACCTCCACGCTGCAGCGCCGCGTGGTCTTCGGGCTGGACAAGGACGGCATCACGGATATCGCGACCCAGGGCGCGCGGCTGTGCCTGAAGTACGCCGACATCCACACCCCGGACGCCGAGATCTACTACGAGTATTCGCCCGAGTCCTACACCGGCACCGAGCTCGACTACGCGCTCGAGGTCTGCAGCGCGGTCATCGATGTCATCGAGCCCACGCCCGAGCGGCCGCTGATCATCAATCTGCCCGCGACGGTCGAGATGGCCACCCCCAACGTGTACGCCGACTCCATCGAGTGGATGGACCGCAACCTGCCGCGCCGCGACAGCATCGTGTTGAGTCTGCACCCGCACAACGACCGCGGAACCGCCGTGGCGGCCGCCGAGCTCGGCTACCTCGCTGGGGCGGACCGTATCGAGGGCTGCCTGTTCGGCAACGGCGAGCGCACGGGCAACGTCTGTCTGGTCACCCTGGGCATGAACCTCTTCAGCCAGGGCGTCGACCCCGAAATCTCTTTCTCCGACATCGACGAGATCCGTCGCACGGTCGAATACGCCAACCAACTGCCCGTCGCTGAGCGTCACCCCTACGGGGGCGACCTCGTCTACACCGCGTTCTCCGGATCCCACCAGGATGCGATCAAGAAGGGCTTCGAGGCACTGGCCGCGGATGCCTCCGCTGCTGGGGTTGCAACCGAGGAGCAGGCCTGGGCCGTTCCCTACCTGCCGATCGACCCCAAGGACGTCGGCCGCAGCTATGAGGCGGTGATCCGGGTCAACAGCCAGTCCGGCAAGGGCGGCGTGGCCTACATTCTCAAGGCCGAGCACAACCTGGATCTGCCCCGGCGGGCCCAGATCGAGTTCAGCCAAGTCATCCAGCGGCGCACCGACGCCGAAGGCGGCGAGGTCACCCCGGAGCAGATCTGGGCAGCCTTCCGGAGCGAGTACCTCGACCAGACGAGCCCGCTGGCTCTCGATTCCGTGCACACCAGTTCAGCAGCGGGGGAGAAGGACGCCCTGACGGTGAACGTCTCCGTCGACGGGCAGATGCGCACTCTCGAAGGTTCCGGAAACGGACCCATTGCCGCCTTCGTCAACGCGCTGAACGAGATGGAGCGTTCCGGTGGCGAGGAGCCCTTCGACGTCCGGGTGCTCGACTACCACGAGCACGCACTTTCCTCAGGCGGCGACGCCATCGCGGCGGCGTACGTCGAGTGTGCAGTCGGAGACCACGTCCTGTGGGGTGTCGGTTTGGACGCCAACATCGTCACCGCGTCCTTGCGTGCGGTGATCGGTGCGATTAACCGGTCTCCTCAGCAGTAGGAACCAGCGATAGCGGCGTCGGGCGGGGTAGGCGCACCACCACGGTGGTGCCCACCCCGACCTCCGAGGTCAGATCGATGCGTCCTC
>CBDTZB010000502.1:0-2621 GCA_965364795.1 uncultured Nocardioides sp. | reverse complement strand
CGCCGACATGGTCTTCGTGACCGCGGGTGAGGGTGGCGGAACCGGCACCGGTGGCGCGCCGGTCGTCGCTCGCATCGCCCGCTCCCTCGGCGCCCTGACCATCGGTGTCGTGACCCGCCCGTTCGCCTTCGAAGGTCGCCGTCGGGCCAACTCCGCCGAAGAGGGCATTGCGCAGCTGCGCGAAGAGGTCGACACGCTCATCGTGATCCCCAACGATCGACTGCTCTCGATCAGCGACCGCAGCGTCTCTGTGCTCGACGCCTTCAAGCAGGCCGACCAGGTGCTCCTCCAGGGTGTCTCCGGCATCACGGACCTGATCACGACCCCCGGGCTGATCAACCTCGACTTCGCCGACGTCAAGTCGGTCATGGCCAACGCTGGGTCTGCGCTCATGGGTATCGGCTCCGCGCGCGGCGATGACCGCTCTGTTTCCGCAGCGGAGATGGCAGTTTCCAGTCCGTTGCTCGAGGCGTCCATCGACGGAGCCCACGGCGTGCTGCTCTCCATCGCGGGCGGCTCTGACCTCGGTCTCTTCGAGATCAACGAGGCCGCCGCGCTGGTGGCCGACGCGGTGCACCCGGAGGCCAACATCATCTTCGGTGCCACGATCGACGACGCCCTCGGTGACGAGGTTCGGGTGACCGTAATCGCAGCCGGCTTCGACGGTGGCACTCCCAAGCGCCGCGAAGAGGGCAGCGCCCTGCGCAGGGACACCAAGCCTCAGCAGACCCAGGCCGCCGCTGCTGCCGCTCCGGTCCGGTCCGAGCGTCAGCCGGAGCCCGTGGCGGCAGCACCTCGTCCGCGCTCTACCGAATCCACCACGCCTGCCCCGGCTCGCCCCGCCGCGCCGGCGCCGTCCACGCCTCGCCCCGCGCCTCGTCTGCCGCAGTACGACGACGACGAGCTCGACGTGCCCGACTTCTTGAAGTAGGCCCGTGTTCCACTATCGCGACTCACGTGAGGGCGACGTCCGGGTGGACGTCGCCTTCACTGATTCCTCACTCAACCTGCAGGGCCTCGGGTCGTCGTTCCCTGAGGATCTGGCCCAGCTGGAGGCCGCGTGCGGGGTGCGTTTCGCTCGCATGAACCAGGTGCATGGCGCCGACATCCTGGTCGTGGAGAAGAGTTCCGGGGACGCGAGCAACTCGGTGGACACAGCCGACGGGTTGGTGACCACCCGCCCCGGGGTCGGACTGATGGTGCGGGTCGCCGACTGTGTGCCGGTCTTGCTCGCCGACGCTGACGCGGGTGTTGTCGCTGCGGTCCACGCGGGCCGAGCGGGAGTGGGGGCTGACATCGTCGCGGTGGCCGTGGAATCCATGCGGTCTCTAGGCGCCCAGGATCTGGAGGCTTGGGTTGGACCCCACGTTTGCGGCGGGTGCTACGAGGTGCCGCAGAGCATGCGTGCTGAGGTCGGCAGAATAGTCCCGCAGGCCTGGGCCATCACCCGAGCCGGAACCCCCGCGCTGGACCTGGGCGCCGGAGTCCTGGCTCAGCTGGCTCAACATGACGTCGACATTCAACTCACCGGAGGCTGCACCATGGAGGATCCGAACTTGCACTCCTATCGTCGCGACGCCGCCGGGTCGGGGCGCTTCGCCGGTCTGGTGTGGCTTTCATGAGCGAACGCCACGAGGAACTGCGTCGCCGTCTGGAGCAGGTCACCGAGCGCATCGATCGCGCCTGTCGCGACGCCGATCGAGACGCCGGCGAGGTCAACCTGGTCGTCGTCACCAAGTTCTTTCCGGCCTCGGACGTGCGCATCCTGGCTGACCTGGGGGTCACTGATGTGGGGGAGAACCGGCATCAGGAGGCGGAGGCCAAAGCTCACGAGTGCGCCGACCTGAATCTGAGATGGCACTACATCGGTGGGCTGCAGAGCAACAAGGCTGCCGCCGTGGCGTCGTACGCCGACGTCGTGGAATCGGTGGACCGTCGCAAACTGCTCAGTGGACTGGTCAGCGGCGCCCAACGCACGGGTAGGGAGTCGCTCGACATCCTGCTCCAAGTCAGCTTGGACGGGCTTGATGCGACTTCGCGCAGCGGTGCGGCGCCCAGTGAACTACTCGGTCTTGCTCAGGCTGTGACCGAGCAGGAGGTGCTGAACCTTCGCGGATTGATGGCAGTGGCGCCCCTGGGTCAGGACCCGCACGAGGCCTTCTCCCGCTTGGCCGACATCAGGTCAGAGTGGCTCACTTCCTATCCCCGGGCCGACTGGCTTTCCGCCGGCATGAGTGGAGACCTGGAAGCCGCAATAAAGATCGGCGCGACACACGTGCGTGTGGGCTCCGCGGTCCTCGGATCGAGGCCCTCGGTCCAGTAAGGTCCGAACAGAGTCAATAGGCACTCCATCCGGGGTGCGGTGAGTTCGAGAGGTTGCAGTCATGAGCGGTTCGATGCGCAGGATCGGTGAATACCTCGGCCTGCTGGAGGACACCGGTCGCTACGACGACGAGTACGGCTACGAGGGCGAAGACCACCACGCCACCGAAACCGCTCCGGTCGCCGCAGCCCCCCGACGAGGCCCGCGCCCTGCGATGGCTCCGGCTGGCCACGAGGCCCGGCCGGCCCCTGTGGCAGACCTCAGCGAGCGCCGCCGACCGATGCCTGCGGCGAGTGGG
>CBDTZB010000501.1:0-2623 GCA_965364795.1 uncultured Nocardioides sp. | reverse complement strand
CCGACGAGTCCGGCAGCGGTGGCCGCGATGGCGAGCCACGTCACATCTAGCGGGGTGGCGAGGTCGGGTGCCTCATCGATACCCCGACGCAGCAAGAGCGCGGCGACCATGGCGGCGATCGCCTCGATGGCTCCGAAGCGCAGCGCGAGTTCCGCGTCGAGGCCTTGGACAATGAGGATGCCGCTGGGAACGACCATCGTCACCGGCACCAGGACTACCCAGCGGCGTACCGAGGTGAAGGTGAGCAGTGCCGCAGAGAAGCCGACAGCACTCCACGCCAACGAGGTCCCCGGGAGGGCGACCTCGGTGTTAACGAGGGAGAGGTTTGCGGCGAGGACGAGGAGGACGAACCCGAAGGTCCCCTGCCAACCACTGAGACGAGTGGCAGCGTTGGGCACCTGACCATTAGAGAGCACGGACGGAGCTGAGTCACGCGTATCGCTCTGAATTCGTCCAGATTCTGTGTCAAGACGCTATGTTTTGGCCATGTTGGTCTCAGAACGGATCGGCCAGTTCTTCCTCGACAGCGACTCCGGTCGCGATCGGCTGGAGTTCACCGAGTACGGCAGCGGCGAGTTGTGGGTGGTGCTGATCCACGGTCAACTCATGCCACGGCGGATGCATCAACCCCTCGCGATGGCCCTCGCGGCCCAGGGTCTGCATGTGGTGACCATCGACCTGCTGGGACACGGTCGTTCGGATCGACCGGCGGACCCGTTGGTCTATTCGATGACCGCCTTCGCCGAACAGGTGGTCGCACTACTTAACCATCTCGGCGCCGAGCAGGCCGTCGTGGGCGGAACCTCTTTGGGTGCCAACGTTTCCCTTGAGGTGGCCGCGATCGCGCCGGAGCGGGTTCGGGGCCTGATCCTGGAGATGCCGGTCCTGCACAACGCCCTAGAGGCTGGAATCCTCGCTTTCGCTCCGATGCTGTTCGCCGCTCGGTTCCTCCCTTTCAGCATCGGGGGTCTGCGTCTCCTCACTCGACCCGTGCCTCGCGGCGTCGTCCCGTTCTGGGCTGGCATCGTGCTGGACACCCTGGACCAGCGGGCCGACTCGATGGCGGCCGTGGTCCACGGCATCTTCTTCGGCCGCGTGGCTCCGTCCTCTGTCCAACGGCGAGCCATCACTGCGCCGGCTCTGGTGGTGGGACATCCTTCCGACCCGATCCACCCCGCCGCCGACGCGGCGATGCTCGCAGCCGAACTTCCGAAGTCGACCTTCATCGAGGCGCGCAGCATCCTCGAGTGGCGGGTGCGTCCCGAGCGACTGAACCAGGCCGCCGCTGACTTCGCGCTGAGTTGCTGGAAATCAGCCGGCCGGTCCAAACGTCGCGCCTGAGGTCACACCGACACGCCCCGTTCAGGAGACGCCTGCCGGGGGGTGTGGGGCAGACTGGGCCGGTGCCTGTCTATCGCGACGAGGCGATCGTGCTGCGCACCCACAAGTTGGGGGAGGCGGACCGCATCGTCACCCTGCTGACCCGAAGCAACGGGAAGGTGCGCGCTGTCGCCAAGGGCGTGCGTCGCACCACCTCTAAGTTCGGGTCGCGCCTGGAACCCTTCACCTACGTAGACCTGCAGCTGGCCGTGGGACGCAACCTGGACATCGTCACCCAGGCTGAGACCCGTGCGTCCTTCGCCAACGAGTTGGGGTCGGACTATGAGCGATACACAGCCGGCACAGCCATGTTGGAGACGGCCGAGCGGTTGGCCTCCGAGGAGCGTCAACCCACCGTCCAGCAGTTCCTCCTCCTGATCGGAGGGCTGCGAGCCTTGGCTTCTGGTGACCGCCGACCAGGTGCGGTCCTGGACTCCTACCTTCTGAGGTCTTTGGCCGTCGCCGGATATGCGCCGTCTTTCGACCACTGTGCCCACTGCGGTCGCGAGGGCCCACACTCCTGGTTCAACCCGTCGATGGGGGGAGTGTTGTGCACGACCTGTCGGCTCCCAGGCTCGGCGAACCCGGCCTGGCAGACCGTCGTACTCCTCGGGGCGCTCCTCGCCGGCGAATGGGAGGTCGTCGAGGCAGCCGAGCCCCGACACCGTAAAGAGGCCAGCGGACTGGTCTCGGCCTACCTCGCCTGGCACCTCGAGCGCCAACTGCGATCAATGGCCTATGTCGAGCGATAACCGTGGTCGAAGGGTGAACCCCACATGAAGAGAACCGTCCGTCCCCCCACGCCTCATCCTTCGGGTGCCCGGCCGCCCGCCATCCCACCGGCGTTCGTGCCGCACCACATCGCTGTGGTGATGGACGGCAACGGTCGGTGGGCCCAGGAACGCGGATTGCCGCGCACCCGTGGTCACCAAGAGGGGGAGAGCTCGCTCTTCGAGGTGGTCGAGGGGGCCATCGAGATCGGCGTGAAAGCGATCTCCGCCTACGCGTTCTCCACCGAGAACTGGTCGAGGTCCCCAGAAGAGGTTCGGTTCCTCATGGGCTTCAACCGCGATGTCATTCGACGACGTCGCGACGAGATGCACGAGTTGGGCGTCAGGGTCCGCTGGGCCGGGCGTGCGCCTCGGCTGTGGAAGTCGGTGATCAAGGAACTTCAGGTGGCCGAGGAACTGACGAAGGACAACGACGTGCTCACCTTGACCATGTGCGTCAACTACGGCGGCCG
>CBDTZB010000500.1:0-2627 GCA_965364795.1 uncultured Nocardioides sp. | reverse complement strand
CGGTGCGCTCAGAGATCCGTTCGAGGCGGTAGTACATCGTGTTCACGTGCACGTGAAGGGCACGGGCGGCTTCTCGGGCGTTGAGGTCGTGCTCGATGAAGGCCTCCAGGGATCTGGAGTACACACCATCCCCGGCCAGGTCCTCGGCCAAGAAGGCCCGGACCCGCGGCTGGATCAGCCGGCGGACGGTGTCATCAGGGCGCCGCACCAAGTAGTCGAGGGTGGACAGCTCGGCCAACGCGACCACTCCGTGCTGACCCTGGATGCTGCCGCAGGCGAGCCGCGCCTCCGCGTGCCCTTCGGGTGCTTCGTCGAGATCCGCATGCACGGCGCTCATCCCCACCCGCAGCGGGATCCCTCGGCCGGACAGTTCCTCCACCATCCGGGAGAGGCGCTGGTTCAAGGAGCGTTCGTCCTTGGCCCTCAGCGGCAGCAGAGCGACGAGTTCGGACTGACGCACGGCGAACACACCACCGGCGATCCGAGACAGGTGGGTGCGCGCCGACATCGTCAGCATGTGCTGGCCCTGGGCACCGTCGGCGTCGCCCAGCTCAGCCGAGATCACGACGTACTTGTCGTCCCCCAGGCCCGCCTCCCGCAACACCACCAGTTGACGAGCGTGCGTGGGCCTGCGGTTGGCGAGCAGGTCTTCCACCAGGTCACGTTGCACGTTCTCCTGGTCGGCGAGGTCGTACTGCTGTGCCTCGATGTACGTCGTGGCGGCGGCCGAACTGCCAGCCTCGATGGTGCGCATCACGTGGGAGACCAGGCTCAACACCGTCTGCTCGGCCTCCGCTCCGGACTGGGCCCACTCGAGGAGGTGATCCCACAGTTCAAGTTGGGCGATACGGAACGCCTTGAGGAAGTCGACGAGCGGGATCTCGTGGTCGACTCGTTTCTGGGCGTGCTCGGCCGTCCAGGGGAAGTCTCGGACCAGAGGCTCACGCCCCTCGCGCACGGTGGCGAGGAAGACGCCGTAGATGCGCTCGCAGTGGTGCGCCACATCCGCGTGCAGTTCGGAGCGCTGATAGTTGGGCACTTCCACCCAGATCCGATCAGTCGCCGAGCGGGCCATGGCCGACAGGCGCCCCTCCAACCAGTGGAGCAACTCTCCCGCCGGGTCGTCGGCGGAAGCAGTGTTGGGTGATTCGTCGGTCACGAAGCGGTGCCGTCGGGGGCGACGAGGAAGCCCTCCTCGACCAACTCTCGGACGATGGGGAGGTGCGACTCGTACAAGGCTTCGGCGGACTCGTCGAGCAGTTCCGCCAGCGCGTCGAGGATCTGACCGATAGAGAGGTCCCCGTCGCACGCACCCACCAGGCCCGCGGTCACGGTGTCGACCTGCCGGGCGCGGCGGAACCCTCGCTGCTGTCGCAGCACGATGCTCGCCGGATCCTCAGCACCGACCGGTCCGGTGGTTTCCTGCACCACGTCGCTCGGGCAGACCAGCAGTGACGTCTCATCCACGCCTTCGCGCAAGGTCTCCACCGCCGCCCCCCAGGCCGCGATAGCCGGTGCGATCGGTTGCTCAACCTCATAACGCCAGTCGAGGAACCGGATGTTCGCCGTTGCCGGGTCCGCACCCGCTGGACGCTTGCGCAGGTTGATCCATCCGAAGCCGATGCCCTCGATGCCCTGATCGGCAAACCAGGACAGCCACGTGTCGTAGCGATCGAGATAGTCCGTGGCTCCGTGCAGGCCGGCGTCCTTGAGCCACATCTCGACGTACGACGCGGGGTCGATGCGTTCACGCTGCACGACCAGGGCGTCGCAGCCGCCGTCGAACCAAGCGCCCAACCGCTCCTCCCAAGGGACGTCGCGTTGGATGACCCAGTTGGCCAGCACCTGGCACCAGCCGCCGTCGTTGAGGTGAGCGGGGGCGGCTCGGACGATGTCTTCGACGACGCGGTCACCCGGCAGACCCGAGTCGCGGTAGACGAGACGTTCACCGGTTCCCGGAGAGATCACGAACGGCGGGTTCGTGGCGATCAGGTCAAAGGTCTCGCCGGCGACGGGCTCAAAGTAGGACCCCTCCCGAACGTCAACCTGGTCCCCCACCTCGTTGAGGGCGGCGGTGAAACGTGCTGCGTTCAGGGCCCGCCTGTTCACATCGGTGGCGACAACCTGTTGCGCGTGCCGCGACAGATGGAGGGCCTGGACACCGCACCCTGTGCCCAGGTCCAATGCCGACTCAACCTCATGCCGCAACGTCAGTTGGGCCAGCGAGGTGGAGGCGGAACTGATGCCGAGGACATGCTCGCCACCCACCCGTTGGGGACCACCGTCGAGTCCGGGGGTCAGGTCACTGACCACCCAGAGCGGGTCGTCGGACTCATCGGTGCCGTAAGGGCGGACATCGAGGCGGGCGGCCACCTGACCGACGCTCTGCTCGAGCAGTCCCTGGGCCGCCATGGCGTCGATGAGCCCGGGCAGTGCAGCCTCCGCCTTGGGCAGCGGCACCGGGGTCTGGAGCAGGAAGAGCCGGGTCAGGGTGTCGGCCGGGGTGCCACCAGAGGTCCGGGACAGACCGGGAGTCGTCTCGTTACGGCCGAGTGCGGCGTGCGCCTCCGGCCCGAGGATCTCGGCCACCCGGTCATAGGTGAAGTCGGCGGACACCAGGGCACGGC
>CBDTZB010000499.1:0-2640 GCA_965364795.1 uncultured Nocardioides sp. | reverse complement strand
ACGGCGAGACCGGGCTGGGGGACGTGATCATCGATGGCGAGGACGGCCAGACCAGCCGTCGGACGCTGGATGCCTCGACGCTCGCGATGCTGGCCGACCTTCCCCCTGACGGGCGGGTACGCGAGGTCCGCATCCCCGATCTGGGCCGCTATCGGGTCGCTGCCAGCGAGAGTCGATTCGGGGCCACTGTGGTATCGGGGCTTCCCACCGCGGAGGTTGGCGACGTCGTCGGCTCCCTCATCCTCGTCGAGGTGCTGCTCGGGACCACAGGCGTCCTGCTCGCGGGTGGGGTCGGGTTGGTCGTCGTACGCCGTCAACTCCGGCCGTTGCGGGAGGTCGCGCTGACCGCCCAAACCGTGGCCGGGATGCGATTGGACTCCGGCGAGGTGGCGCTCAACGAGCGGGTTCCGACCCATCTGACCGACTCACGCACCGAGGTGGGACAGGTCGGCTCAGCTCTGAACAACCTGCTCGCCCACGTGGAGACCTCACTCTCAGCGCGGCACCGCAGCGAACAGCAGGTGCGCCAGTTCGTGGCCGACGCCTCCCACGAGTTGCGTACGCCGCTCACCACCATCGCTGGCTACACCGAGTTGGCGCGGCGCCACCCCGGCGACGCCGAGACGGCGCAGACCGCTCTGGCCAAGGTGCAGGAGGAGTCCAGCCGGATGACGGCCCTGGTCGAGGATCTGTTGCTGCTCGCCCGACTCGATGCCGGCCGCCCGCTGGCCTCAGCACCGGTTGATCTGACCCGACTGCTGCTCGAGGCGGTCGAGGACGCACGGGTCGTCGCGCCCGAGCATCGGTGGGCGCTGCAGTTGGGTGCGGAGCCGGTCGAGGTCATCGGTGATGAGCAGCGGCTGCACCAGGTGGTGACCAACCTGCTCACCAACGCCGCCAAGTACACCCCGCCAGGCACCCAGGTCACCGTCGGCGTACGCCCCGACGGGTTCTCGGTGCACGACAACGGCCCCGGCTTCCCGCCCGACCTGCTGGGCCGATCCGACGAAGGTCAACCCGCCTTCGAACGCTTCGCCCGAGGAGATGCTTCGCGGAACCGGGCAGGAGGGGCGGGCCTGGGCCTGTCCCTGGTCCAGGCGATCGTCGCCGCCCACCACGGCACCGTCACCCTGGCCAGCCGCTCCGGCGACACCACCATCTCGGTCCATCTCCCCTCCTGACCCACCCACGAAGTTCGCCTGATGGGGCTCCGAAGTTCGCCTGATGGGGCTCCGAAGTTCGCCTGATGGGGGCGACGGAAGCACCCAGGCGTAGCGGTCGGTCAATCTGCCGCTCAGGACCCCGTCGGTCGTCAGGCGATGCGGGTCGCCGGTTCCCCGATCACGTCAGCGCGGCTGGTCATTCCCGATCAACCGGCCGATCGCAGCGGTAGCCTTGCTTCACGCCTGGGCCGCCTCCTCGAGCTTCTTAACTGCCTGGTCGATCCTTTTGTGGGCCTTCTTTACATCGGGAGGCGTCTCGCGCAACGCGTCGAGAGCGCGAAACAACTTGTCCTGTGCCTTGTCCAACCACTTGGCAGCCTTCTTGCTGATGTCTGGGTCGGCGTGGAGCACCTCGATGGCCTCGAGCAAGTCCTGAACGACCCAGCCAGCAACCAACGCGGATACGTCGGCGAAGACGTAGACGTCGAGCCCCTCGTCGCGTCCATCGGTCCCATACGTTTCCAGCCGGAACGGCGAGACCGACGGCTCACCGGCCTCGTAGAACTCATAGGGTCCGCCGGGCCCGTTGTAGTCGGGATTACGGCCGGCCGCAATGATCGCCTTGCACCGGGCAAACGTGGTGCACGCTTTCCCGCCTCTCGTGATGTCGTTGATCTGAGCGGCAATGGCATCGCCGTTCTCGGATCGCGCCATCTCGGCCGCCAGTGCGGCGATGATCACGGCGTCGTAGGTGTTTGCTCCGTAATCAGTGACTGCGCCGGCTGGCATCTCGGCCTCAAGACGAGTATTAAATTCGGGGATCGAGGCAGGGTCGACGGCGTGGTACGTGTTACGCATTCCTTCAAGGATCCAGGCGTCTTCAACGGCGGTGTCGAGGTTGACGTTGCCATCGGTGCCCCAGACGTTGGTGGTACTGGTCGGGCCGATGCCCCGTTCATGCATGGTCGACAGGATGGCGCCTGATTCGGTTCCCATTCCATTGAGGAATCCCATGACGATGACGGCGTCGCTCTGAGCAGCCACCAGTCGGTCGACGTGAGCATCGAAGTCCGGGGCAAAACCGTTGGACTCGTCCCCATAGGGGATGAACTCGTCAATCGTTCCGCCCAGGGACTCAAAGCTCTGCCTGAAGAAATCGGCGTTGTTCTGGCCGTAGAAGTCGTCACGGAACAAAACCGACGCAGAAACGTTGCCCTGCGCGGTGACTGCATCGGCCAACGCACGACCCTGAAGCAAATCTGAAGGAGCGGTGCGGAAGTAGAGGCCATCGTCGTCATAGGTCGTGAAGAGTGGTGAGGTGTTGGCAGGCGAAAACTGGACCACGCCAGCGCCGGTAATCTGGTCGATCACGATCTCCGACACCGCCGAACGAGCAGGGCCGATGATGACATCGGCGTTAAGCGCCAGGAGCCGATCGACCTCAGAGATCACCAACTCACCCGTGCTGCCCGAGTCA
>CBDTZB010000498.1:0-2643 GCA_965364795.1 uncultured Nocardioides sp. | reverse complement strand
TCCACGAACCCTCGATCAGGTAGCCCCAGTGCGGTACGGGGCACGAACCGGTCGAAACCTGAGCGAGTAGTGGCGACAGATCGGCTCCGGGTTCGAAGCGGTTGATGTTGACCGCCATCTCGCCCCACTGAGTGCCTTTGAGCGTGGCGACTTCAGACTCCATGATCGTGTCGAGGTCGGCCTGTGTGGATTTCATGACGGTGCTCCGGTCTGGTCGGTCGATCCCGCGTCGATCAAGTTGATCGAAGACGCTCGGTCAGCAGGAAGGCCCCGCGTGCCGACTCGCCCTCACGGTATATCAGCGGCCACACGCTCAGTGACGGGTGCATCGGGCAGCTCGATATTCGCGATCCAACCCTCGCACAGCAGCCGCTGATAGCCGACAGCCGCGCGACCCCGACCCGCTCGAGATTGTTGTCCACCAGCCGGCGTTGTAGGGCAGGGCTCTCAGGCCGTGTTCCAGTAGTCGATTGCGTCGTTCGCCAGGTCGGCAGGAAGTCGCTCGACCATCACGATTCTGACTCCAACGAATGGAGCGTCTGGATCGAGCATCAGAAGCCAGGCGGTAGTCAGGCCTGCACCGCCTTGACGATTACGGGATCCGACCGGCGGTGCTCACCAGCCGAGTCCAAGCGTCGCCACGAGCTAGCTGGCGTGCACGACATCTCCCACCCGAACCGCTCCGCTCTGCGTGACCGACCCGTACACCCCCAAGTTATTGCCGTTGGAGTCCCGGATCGTGGTGCCAATGGCCTTGTCCCGCTCCAGTCCCGGCTGGGCGCGGGAGGGCATGGAACAGCGCACCGTGGCCATGAAGACCTCGCAGCCGACGCTGCCGACCTCCATCGAGGCCCATCTCTCCTCAACAAAGCCCGGGGTCGAGGTCTCGATGAGGGCGGTGGGGCGGAAGCGGCGAACATCCCACTGACCGTCGGGGCGCTCGGCGGCGATGGCCGCCAGGCTGGAGGTGGTCAGCCAGTGGGCGTCGGCCAGGTCGAGCCAGGTGCCCGGGGGACCCGCCCAGTCGAGCACCGGCGAGTCCTCGTCGGACAGGCCCGAGTAGTACTCCATCGGGAACACGCGGTCGGCAGGCGGCGACGTCAGGCGCACCTCGAGGCCGAGCCAGGCGGACAGGGCCTGGTGGACATCGGGATCGTCGGCCGCGTGCTCGCTCGCGTCGGGCAGCGTGACCACCACCCGCTCGCCGTCGACCCGCGCCGAGGCCATGAGGAGGTCGGCGTAGCGCTTGGCTGACAGCACCTTGCCGGCGGCTGGGTCGACCACGGCGAGGGTGCGGTCGCCGGTCGCACCGCCAGGCGCCAGGTCGAGCGAGTCGACCAGCTCCCCCTGGAACGACTTCACCGGGTACCGCCACACCTGCACGACCGTGCCGACCTGCGCCATCCCCGTACCCTAGCGAGCGCCTCGCTTCAATCTGGGCGACCTCGTAGCGAGGCCTCCCGCCGTCCATGCTGAAATGGTTGCACAGAGAGAGCGACCGCCCTGGACCATCCCCAACGTGCCGTTCTGGGCGTAGGCAAACGTGCCTAACACGACTCTAGATATGCGGCCGATCGCCTGCACCGAGGTGCCGTTGGTGGACTCCCCCCTCGCCACCACGCTCCTGGGGAGCCGGGTCCTCCCTGCTGGCCGGTAGCCGTCCGTGCCACTGCGTGACGTCCGTGCCGGCTGGTGCTCGTCAGAACCCGCGGGTGTCAAGCCCCGCGGGTGTCAAGCCCCGCGCATCAAGCCCCGCGGGTTTTCGCGGGTTTTCCGCGGGGGCTGACTTGGCCCGGACGCGGACGAGGCCCCCGAAGGGGCCTCTGACCTGCGTGTTCTTGGTGGGCGTAACAGGACTCGAACCTGTGACCCCTGCCGTGTGAAGGCAGTGCTCTAGCCAACTGAGCTATACGCCCCTGTGCGGGAGGGTGACCTTAGCAAGAGGCCTCCTGGTCGCCGAAGTTGCTGGCGCGGCCCCGCCACCAGCGCGTGGCGCCACGATCAGGGCTCGAACGGGCAGAAGGTGTCGACGTCCAGGATCTGTTCCAGCAGGGCGAGGGTGCGCAGCACGACCTGGTCGCCGTGCTGGGGGCCGACCACCTGAAGGCCGACGGGCATGCCGTCGTCGGTGAAGCCGGCGCAGACGCTGCCGGCGGGAGAACGGGTGAGGTTGAACGGATAGGTGAACGCAACCCACATCGGGTTCTCCTGGCCGTTCACCGTTCCCTGACCGGCACCCGTCGGCGTCTGCCCGGCCACCGTCGGGGTCAACAGGATCGGCGCCTGGTGCAGCACCTCGACGAGCCGCACATTGAGTCGGTGGGCCAGGTCTTGGACCTCGAGCGCGGTGGTCGGCGTCAGGCGGTCACGGAAGAAGTCGATCATGGCCACCATGCCGGGATCGATCTCGTTCCAGCGGTTCCCGCCCGGATCAGCCGCCTCGATCGTGCGGAGATTGGCAGTGAGCGACAGCGAGAGCCAGTCCAGGCCCGGATCCTCGTCGAAGACGTCGTCCACCTCCACCACATCGCAGCCCGCCGCGGCCAGCCGCTCCACTGCGTCCTGACACACCGACGCCACCTCGGCATCGACCGTGGCGTAGCCGAGCGTCGGCGCCCACAGCACCTTGCGGGGCACGCCCAC
>CBDTZB010000497.1:0-2645 GCA_965364795.1 uncultured Nocardioides sp. | reverse complement strand
GCCGGGTCCGGGGACCCGTCCTCATCTATGTGCGCGCCTACAGCGTCGGCGTACGACTGGCCGTGCTTCCCCGGCCGCCACCACACCACCTCGTCACCATCAAGCTCTGGATGAGCGTGCGCCCACTCCACCGCCAACCCCAGAATCCGCGCCTCCGCTTTCGCAGCCACCCGACGCTGCCGACGCACCGCCACCAACAGATCGGTGGGTGTGGGCGCAGCGTCAGCCGGGTCCTGGGGATCCGGCGACGACTGATTCATGTCCCCATGTTATTAGAATGTGTGTTCTAATACAAGGGGTATCGCGGTGCGAGCTACGAAGGTTTTGTCGCGGCCACCCAGCCGAATTCGCTGGTGATACGTAGTCCGATCCCGGGTTCGAAGGAGTCGGCGTACGCGTCAGCCAGGGCGTTGCGGAACGATTCCTCACCCATCTGCTCGATGGCAGGGACGGATGGGCCAGCGGCCACGGCTGCGCGCGTGAAAAGCTCCAGGTCCGCGAACTCGTTGGTGACGTTGACCGTGCCGCGGTCGATCGCCCGGAGGCCAGACGACTCGATGAGCGCTTCGGCCACTCCAGGCCGTCCCGTGTCGGCCTGGCCCAGAGTCGCCTCCAGGTGGGATTCGGGGCTGTTGGCAGCGATGGTCGCGAAGTAGGGCAGCAGACCCATCCGCTTGGGAGACCCCCAGAAGGTCATCCCCAGCGTGCCGCCTAGCTTGAGCACGCGAGTGGCCTCGGCGACAGCCGGTTCGCAGCCCGCCCAGATCGCATTGAAACTGGTCACCACGTCGAAGGTGTTGTCCTGCCAGGGCAACTCATTCATGTCTCCGACCCTTAGATCGGCATGAGGGGTTCGTGCCTCGGCGATAGAGATGAGCGCCGAGGCCGCGTCCAGACCCGCCACCTCGGCACCTCTGTCGGCCGCCATGCGGAGGGCGAAGCCCGCCCCGCATCCCACATCCAAGAGTTTGGTTTCCGGCCCAACGCCGCAACGATCAAACACTGCTTGGTTGGCGGGTCGGGAGTAGGGCTCGAACAAGTACGCCCAGTCCGTGGCTCGGGCACCCCATGCTTCGCCCGACGTCTCCCAGCCCATGACAACTCCTGTCCGCCGTCCGCGACGGCGATCGGTGACGCGAGTGTTCGCTCTCTGTTGACCGTAGTTGACGCCGCGGGCTGGCCACGGCCGCTGTCTAGTCACGCATGGGCACGCCGAATCCGTCTGAGCCGCAGACCGCATTAGCCTGATCCCATGCGCGTAGGACTCACCGGCGGGATCGCCTCAGGCAAGAGCACGGTCTCGGAGATGTTCACCGATCTGGGTGCCGTCATCATCGACGGTGACGTGCTCGCCCGTGAAGTGGTGGCCAAAGGGACCCCTGGTCTGGAGTCCGTGATCGAGGCCTTCGGCGAGGACCTCCTGACCCTTGAAGGCGAACTCGATCGGCCGGCGATGGGCGCGATCGTCTTCAACGACGAGGAGAAGCGCAAACAGCTGGAGAGCATCGTGCACCCGCTGGTCTTCGAGCGGTACGCCGCACTCGAGGCGGCCACGGGTCTCGACGACGTGGTCATTCACGACATCCCACTGCTGGCCGAGTCAGGCCGCGCGGGCGAGTTCGATGCCGTCGTCGTGGTGGACGTCCCGGAGGAAGTCCAGATGGAGCGGATGCTCCGCGACCGAGGCTGGACCGAAGCCGACTCGCGGGCCCGGATCGCCTCGCAGGCGACCCGCGAGGACCGCCTTGCCATCGCAACTCACGTTATCGAGAACGTGGGAACTCTGGACGATCTGCGCTCCCGCGTGGCCGAGGTCCACTCTGCTTTGGTTGCCAAGACGTGAGGAACCGCTCTGAGCGGGCGCTGGTTCTAGTCGGGATCATCGTCCTGGGATTCAACCTGCGCCCCGCCGCCGTCAGCGTCGGCCCCCTGCTCGAAGAAATACGCTCCGGCCTCGGGATGTCCGGGGCCGCCGCCGGGCTGCTCACGTCGCTCCCGGTCCTGGCCTTCGCCGGGTTCGGCGCGGCTGCGCCAGCGCTGGGTCGACGAGTGGGGCTGCACCGCATCACTTTGATCTCATTGATCGCGGTGGTTCTTGGACTGCTGGGGCGTAGCGCGGTCGACTCCGTGCCGTCGTTCCTGGTCCTGTCCCTGCTGGCCTTGGGCGGCATGGCTACCGCCAATGTGTTGATGCCGTCACTGGTCAAACTGCACTTCCCCGACCGGATCGGTCAGATGACGGCGCTGTATTCAACCTCGCTGGCTATCGGCCTCACCGGAGCCTCCGTTCTCAGCGTCCCGATCGCCGATGTCGCCGGTGGGTGGCGTCCAGGACTGGCCGCGTGGGGTCTCACCGCCCTGATCGCCGCCCTCCCGTGGGTGTTCCTGATCCGAGAGGATCGCCGCGCGTCTGATCGCCCTAAGTCGTCCGCTATCTCTTTGGGCCGGATCGCGCGCACCCGCCTCGGCTGGTTGATGGCGGCCTTCTTTGGCCTCCAGTCGCTCCAGGCCTACGCCGTCTTCGGGTGGTTCGCCTCGGTCTACCGCGACGCGGGTTTCTCAGCTAGCACGGCCGGGCTACTCCTCGGGCTGATCACGGGCGTGAGCATCCCGCTCTCCTTCATCGTGCCCTCGCTGGCCGGCCG
>CBDTZB010000496.1:0-2652 GCA_965364795.1 uncultured Nocardioides sp. | reverse complement strand
CCCAACGCGCGCATTGCGGTCGTGGTGAGCGCCAACTCCCCCAACTCATCAGAGAGATCAAGGTCCACGGTGGCTTCGATGACCCAGTCCCGGTAGCCCTGGGGATCCGAAAGCGTCTGACGCACCGCCCAAGAACGCCCCGTCTTCTCGATCTCCAGCAGGTCGGGCCCGCGAGCATCGGCGTCGGTGGCCAGCGTGTCGTGCTCGTTGAAGTACCTCTCAATCGCCTCGTCCCACACCGAGCGGGTCATCACCACCTCGGCCGGTGGATCGGTGCGGTCGGCGCTGGTCCGCTCGATGGACATCAGGCCGTCCAGGTCGTCTCTGGCGACCAGTTCCACCCGCCGGAACATGGCGTTGCGGATCATCACGTGGAAGGGGCGGACCTGCGCGGAGATCGCCCGTGTCGGCGGCGGCGCTCCTTCGGCGGCCGTCCGGATCACTTCGTCGAGGCGGTCCGGGTCGTTGAGGGCCTCCCACTCGTCGAGCAACGAGGAGTCGGTCTGTCGGACCGTCTCGCCCAACCACTCGATGATGTCGTCCAACTCCGGGGTTCGGAAGTCGTCGGTGACGGTGTGCCGCAGGGTCCGGTAGGCATCGGTGAGATAGCGCAGGACCAGACCCTCCCCCCGGGCCAACTGATAGCGGCGTACGAAGTCGTTGAAGCTCATCCCCGACTCGAACATCTCTCGCACGATCGCCTTGGGTTCGAGGTCGTGGGCGCTGAGCCAGGGGTGGCTCTCCCGATAGATCTCGTACGTCGCCCCCAACAGTTCACCCAGCGGCTGCGGCCAGGTGATGGCGTCGATCAGGAGCATGCGCTCGTCGTACTCGACACCGTCGGCCTTCATCTCAGCGATGGCCTCGCCGCGAGCGGCGTTCTGTTGGGCGAACAGGATCTGACGCGGCGCGTCGATCACCGACTCCATGACCGACAAGATGTCCAGGGTGTAGGTCTCCGACTCCGGGTCGAGCACCTCCAACGCGGCCAGCGCGAAGTGCGCCAGCGGCTGGTTCAACGCGAAGTCGTCGGCCAACGCCTCGGTGATCACGTAGCGACGTCCGAACTCGTCCACCTCGTCCAGTCGGGTCAGAACTCCCGACCGGTGCAGGCTGCGGGCCAGACGGAGCGCCTGGCGACTCAACCTCAACTGACTGCGGCGTTCCTCGTGGTTGTCCTGCAACAGCCGGCGCAGGACCGGGAAGGCATCCTCCTCGCGGGCCACCACATTGACGAGCATCGCGTTGTTGACGCGCATCCGGCTGACCAACTGCTCCGGCACGCCGGCCACGAGCTTCTCGAAGGTCTCCTCGGTCCAGACCACGGTGCCGGCGGCCGGCTTCTTCAACTGAGCTTTGCTCTGCCGCTTCCGGGCGCTGGCGCCTTCGCCCTTCTCGGCGTTGCGGGCCGCCATCTTGGCTTTGGTCTTCTCGTTGTCGATGGTGTGTTCAGGGGCTTGCACCACGACGCTGCCAGCGGTGTCGAACCCCGCGCGACCGGCCCGGCCGGCGATCTGGAGGAACTCACGGGTCCGCAACACCCGAGACCTGGAGCCGTCGAACTTGGCCAGTCCGGTGAACAGGACTGTTCGGATCGGCACGTTGATGCCGACCCCGAGGGTGTCGGTGCCGCTGATGATCGTCAACAGGCCCGCCTGCGCGAGCTGCTCGACCAAGCGGCGGTAGCGCGGCAGCATGCCGGCGTGGTGGACGCCGATGCCGCGGCGCAGCATCGTCGAGAGGGTCTTGCCGAAGCCAGCCCCGAATCGGAACCCGGCGAGCCGGTCGGCGATCGCCGCCTTGCGTTCCGCAGTCAGCGCACCGGTCACCTTGACGGTCTTCAGCAGCGCCGTGGCGTGCTCAACGGCATCGCGCTGGGTGAAGTGCACGACGTACGCCGGCGACTGGTGGGTGCTGATCAGTTCCTCGATGGTGTCCTGCAGCGGGTCGAGGGACCAGGTGAAGGTCAGCGGCACGGGCCGCTCGGCATCGGCGATCACCGAAGTCTCGCGACCGTTGCGTCGGGTGATGTCGGCGGCCAGGTCTGTGACGTCGCCGAGGGTGGCCGACATCAGAACGAACTGCGCCTGGTGGAGCTCCAGCAACGGCACCTGCCAGGCCCAACCCCGGTCGGGTTCGGCGTAGTAATGGAACTCATCCATCACCACCAGACCCACGTCCGCCTGAGACCCCTCGCGCAGGGCGATGTTCGCGAGGACCTCGGCGGTGCAGCAGATGATCGGGGCATCGGTGTTCACCGACGCGTCACCGGTGAGCATGCCGACGTTGTCGGCTCCGAAGATCGCGCACAGGTCGAAGAACTTCTCGCTCACCAACGCCTTGATCGGAGCGGTGTAGAACGACACCCGGTCATCGGCCATCGCGGCCTTGTGCGCCGCAACCGCCACCAGAGACTTCCCCGAACCCGTTGGGGTGGCCAAGACCAGATTGTTCCCGGACACGATCTCGAGGATCGCCTCGTCCTGATGGGGGTAGAGCTCAAGCCTCTGCTCGGCCACCCAGGTGGTGATGTCGTCGTAGACCTCGTCCCAGTCGACGTCGGGTGGAGTCATTGCAGCAGTCACCTAGCTCTTGGATGCGCGGTCGCGAAGACCTCACGCAGATTGTCAACGGTCACCAGGGTGTAGAGCT
>CBDTZB010000495.1:0-2652 GCA_965364795.1 uncultured Nocardioides sp. | reverse complement strand
CACGAGGGCTTGGCCGCCTACGCCACCGCGGGTGTCGATCACCTCATCGACCCTCAGGCCGCTAGCCGGTATCACCTTTTCATTACTGTGCTGGACCAGTTGGGCCTGCCGCGTCACCCGCCACCGCCCCCCGGTTCGCGCAAGCGCACCTGGGCCGACACCTCACACCTGATCCACCGACCGGTGCCTGACGACTCCGGTTGCACCCACGCCGCTTCGTCGGTCCCGGTGTTGCCCTCGACCCAGGCCTGCTTGGGGTGCTTGCGAGATGGGTCGGAGTGGGTGCACCTGCGGGTCTGTCTCGGTTGCGGCCATATCGGCTGCTGCGACTCCTCGGTCGGAAAGCACGCCCGGAAGCACTTCACCACCTCGGGTCACATGGTGATGGGGAGCGCGGAACCCGGCGAGGAGTGGGCCTACTGCTTCGAGGACGACGTCACCTTCACGTAGTGATTCGCCAAGTGGTGGAAACGCCTGTGCGACCCGGTGACGCTCACTAGCCTCACCTCATGACTGAGCCGACCTTCAGCCGCAGCGCGTCCTTCCGACGAGTCGCCGCGGCGTACGCCGGAGTGCTTGTCGTGGGAGCTGGCTGGCTCTACCTCGGCCCCGACACCGCCCACCTGTGGCTCGATGCGCTGATCGCTGATGTGCTCGCGACCCTGGTGATCTTCGGCTTCAGCCGCTTCTACGGCAACAGCAGTTTCTATGACGCCTACTGGAGCGTCATCCCGCCGCTCCTTGCTATCTACTGGTGGAGCGAGTCGTCGCTCGGGCTCGGTGATCTGCGCGCCTGGTTGGTTGTTGGCGTGATCATGCTCTGGGCCATTCGCCTGACGGGCAACTGGATCCACACCTTCCCCGGGCTCCACCACGAGGACTGGCGCTACCCGATGTTGAAGGAGAAGGCTGGCTCCTCCGCCCCAGGTGAGCTCCTCATCGACTTCTTCGCCATCCACCTCTTCCCCACGCTCCAGGTCTTCTTGGCCACCGTCCCGGCGTACCTCGCGCTGACCGTGACTGACCGCGGAGTCGGGATCATCGACGCCGTGGCGGTGGTGGTGGGGATCGGCGCCGTGGCACTGGAGTTCGGTGCCGACACCCAGATGCATCGGTTCGTCCGCGAGCGGACGGCCGGCCAGGTGATGGATCAGGGGCTGTGGTCCTGGTCGCGCCACCCGAACTACTTCGGCGAGCTCAGCTTCTGGGTATCGATCGCTCTGTTCGGCCTCGCCGCCTCTCCGGGTGACTTCTGGTGGCTCTTCGCGGGCGCCGTGGCGATGCTCGCCATGTTCCTGGGGGCCAGCATCCCGATGATGGAAAAGCGCAGCCTCGAACGACGACCGGAATATCAGAACGTCATCGACCGGGTTTCGAAGCTGCTACCGCGCCCGCCCCGGTCGACCGGACGTCGTAGGGCCACCCGCAAAGCCACCCGCGGGGCCACCCGCGCGTGACCCGATCAGAAGCCCGGCCCCGGGTGGTGATCGCCGGGCTGGGGGATAGCGGCCTGCTGACCGCGATCCACCTCGCCCGGCACGCCGAAGTCGTGGGCATCTCCTCCAAACCGGCCCTGGTCAGTGGGCAGGAGTTGGGGATGCGCCTGTCCCGTCCGGACGTGTGGGCCCGCGACTACTGGATCTCCTTCGACCGTTACCGACAACTCGACGAGGTGCGCACTGTCCACGGCACGCTCACCGGTGTCGACCTGGTGACCAGAACCGTCGGCGTGGAACTCGCTGACGGCACCACCACCTCGGAGCCGTACGACGTGTTGGTGATCTCGACGGGGGTCACGAACGGATTCTGGCGACGACCCCACCTGCAGAGCGCCGCGGAGGTTGCTCAGGACCTGGATGGCGCCCATGCCCGATTGGCGCACGCCCACTCGATCGCGGTGCTCGGCGGCGGAGCCGCCGCGGTCAGCACGGCCGCCAACCTGGCACTGACCTGGCCCACGAAGCAGATCAACCTCTACTACCCCGGCGAACGAGGCCTGCCTCACCACCACGGTCGGACCTGGCGTGCGGTCGCACAACGCCTCACCGACCGGGGGGTGGGTCTGCACCCCGGCCACCGGGCCGTCGTACCGGAAGGTTTCACGTGCAACCGGATAACGGACACGCCGGTCGAGTGGAGTACGGGCCAGGACCCAGTCAGCGCCGACGCGGTCGTGTGGGCGATCGGACGGGTGCAAGCCAACACTTCCTGGCTGCCTACCGAGCTCCTAGACGACGATGGCTTCGTCCGGGTTGAGGCCGATCTCCGGGTGCCAGGACACAGCGGCGTGTTCGCTGTGGGGGACGTCGCTGCGACCGACCCGTTGCGCTCCTCAGCCCGCAACCGGGCCGACAAACTGCTCGCCGGCAACATCCGGGCGCACCTGGCGGGCGGGCCGCTGAAGGGCTACCGCCCACCGGGCCGTCGTTGGGGATCGGTGCTGGGCGTCCAGCCGAACGGGCTCGAGGTTTTCTCCGCTTCCGGGCGGATCCTGCGCTTCCCGGCCTGGTCCATCGGCCGGGTCCTTCAGCCCTGGATCGTGCGCCGGGGCATCTATCGCGGCGTACGCCCCGAGGGGTGAAATCGCCTCACTCAGTTGGACGTGCGTAGACCAGCCCTGGGGTAGCACGTACAGTGAACTGACCGGGCGCG
>CBDTZB010000494.1:0-2652 GCA_965364795.1 uncultured Nocardioides sp. | reverse complement strand
CTGGTCTGGCCGTCCTCGCCATCGATGATCACGTCCCCCAGCCCGGTCTCGCCGTCGGCGAACAGGAACGCGGTCAGGGTTCCGACGCCCTGCCCCCGCACGTCTGGGGGAGTGCCTGATCGGTCTGCGCGACTGCCCCTGGCGTCGTCGGCCTCGACGCCAAGACGCCGCGACGGAACGAGCTCGGCCCGCTGGAGTGACTTGATGACCTCGTTGTCCAGCCGGTCGGTCAAGTAGGACTGCATGGCGATCGTCGTCACTGTCCCGATCAGCAGCGACACCAGGGCGACCAGAGCCACGGCGGTGATGACCAAGCGGGAGGTGAGGGACGCGAAGCCGGCACGCGCCTCCCCGCGGAGTCCCATCAGGGCGCCCCCATCAGCTGACTGGTTTCAAGACGTAGCCCGCACCCCGCATGGTGTGGATCATCGGGTCGCGTCCCGCATCCACCTTCTTGCGCAGGTAGGAGATGTAGAGCTCGACGACGTTGGCCTGCCCGCCGAAGTCGTAGTCCCAGACCCGGTCGAGGATCTGAGCTTTGCTCAGCACCCGCTTGGGGTTGCGCATGAGGTAGCGCAGAAGTTCGAACTCCGTGGCGGTCAGCTTGATCTCCGCGCCGTCCCGCATCACCTCATGGCTGTCCTCATCCAGGCTGAGGTCGCCGACCGTCAGGACCGACGAGGCCGCCGCGGATTGCGCACCGGACCGGCGCATCAGGCCACGCAGCCGCGCCACCACCTCTTCGAGCGAGAACGGTTTGGTCACGTAGTCGTCACCGCCGGCGGTCAGTCCGGCGACCCGGTCCTCCACAGAATCCTTCGCGGTCAGGAACAGCACGGGTACGTCGGGGGCGGTGCTCCGCATCTTGCGCAGCACCTCCAGACCGTTGAAGTCCGGCAGCATCATGTCGAGCACCACGGCGTCGGGACGCGTGTCCAGAGCAGCCGCGACTGCGGCGGTCCCGGTGTGCGCGGCCTTCACCTCCCAGCCCTCGTAGCGCAGGGCCATGGAGATGAGTTCCGCGATGTTCACCTCGTCGTCGACAACAAGCACGCGTAGGGGTGAGCCGTCGGCGCGGGTCAGTTCACTGGTGGTCACCGACCCATGGTGACGGGTCAGTCTGTGGGTTTCCTGTGAGTCAGCCGACCGCGATGTCCCGGACCGCCAACGACCCGAAGACCATCGCCGAGCCCAGCGGTGCCCCCGGGCCGGGGTAGACCGTCCCGAAGAGCGACGCCGTGGAGTTGCTGGTCGCGTAGAGGCCGCGGATCGGCGTACCGCCCTCGGCGAGGACGCGTCCGGTCTCGTCGGTGACGAGCCCGCCCTTGCTGCCGAGGTCGGACAGCACGAACCGGGCGGCGTAGAACGGGCCCTGGGTGACTCCGGTCAGCGCCCGGTTGGGGCCGGAGCCGCCGGTGAAGAAGGTGTCGTACTCGTCCGCGCCGCGGGCGAAGTCCTCGTCCCGGCCCTGCTCGCAGAAGCCGTTGAAGCGTTCGACGCTGGCCTCCAGTGCGTCGACGGGTACGCCGATCGCCCCGGCCAGGTCCGCGATCGAGTCGGCCTGGACCCAGGTACCGGCGGCGAGGTGCTCGGCGGGGTCACCTTCGGGGATGGCGATGGCCGGCAGTCGGCCACCCTCGGCCGAGTCGAAGACGAACCACGACGGGATCCGCTTCTCGTCCTTGGCCATCTCCCGACCGAACTGGTCGTAGGGCAGCGATTCGTTGGCGTAGCGGTTGCCCGAGGAGTCGACCATCAACCCGCTGCGGAAGCCCAGCGTGAACGAGCCGGCCCCGTTGGGCTGCTCGAGACCGGGGCAGAACCAGCCACCGGCGGAGAAGTCGGCGGCCGCGCCGATGCTGATGGCGGCCTGGATGGGTTCCCCGGCGTTGGTCCCCTGAGGGGCCATCGACCAGGCCACATCGCCCGGCATGCCGTAGGCCGCCCGCAGTTTCGCGTCGCCCTCGTAGCCGCCGGCGGCGATGATCACGCCGCGACTCGCGCGCAGTTCGAGTCCGTCGTCACCGGTGACGCCCGTGACGGCACCGTCATCAACGATCAGACCGGTCACCCGTGCTCCCGTGCGGATCTGGCCCCCTTCCCGGACGAACACGGCCGCCAGTCGGGCGATCAGAGCCTGGCCGCCGGTGAGGGTCGAGCGTCCGGGGCCCCCGACGCGGTCGCGCTCGACGGGCGGCCGCACCAGGGCTGCGACGTCCTCGGGCAGGGCGGCCCGCTTGATGGAAACGGGTTGGATCGAGCGGCCAGAGGCCACCCGGCCCGGGGCGTCGTAGTACTCCGGGAACGGCAACCACTCGAACTCCAGGTCCGGGTCGGTCTCCAACTCTGCGACAAGTTCAGGAGCGTGGTTCAGAAAGGCCTCGACCTTGACCGCGCGCTCAGGCTCCGGCGACCCGAGGATCGCTCCGAGGTAGGTCCGAGCCGACTCGGTGGAGTCGCCGATGCCGGCCCGTTCCTGAACCGCCGACCCGGGCAGCCAGCAGGCGCCGCCGGAGTACGCCGAGGTCCCACCAAGGAAGCCGGTCCGCTCGACCACGACCGTGCGAAGGCCCGCTTTCACGGCCAGCACCGCGGCAGTCAGGGCGCCGCCGCCCGATCCGACCACGATCACGTCGTACTCACCGGTGTTCT
>CBDTZB010000493.1:0-2657 GCA_965364795.1 uncultured Nocardioides sp. | reverse complement strand
CTGGCGAGCAGCTCCGAGGATGCTTCTTTCTGGCCGCGTTCGATCTCCGAGATGTAGCCGAGGCTGACTCGCGCCTCAGCGGAAACCTGCCGCAGGGTCATGCCTAGTTCGAGGCGACGCCCGCGGAGAACATCGCCCAAGAGCTGACGAAACAGCACCATGCCGGTCTCCCCTTCTGTTTCTGCCTGCACCTGATCACCCGGTGCAATCCGGTCAGTGGTCCAACGCTACCTGAGATCAGGTTGTTCCGCGCGGACGGCATCCACAAGTTGCCCGAGTGCGGCCGAGTGCGTCGCGGCACAGATCTGTGCGCGGGTCCCCGAGAGGGCGAGTTCCACCGAAGCCACGCCGCCGGGGCCGGCCAACCCGACGAAAACGGTCCCCGCGGGCTTGCCCTCCTGCCGGTCTGGACCAGCAACCCCGGTCGTGCTGAGCGCGTACGTCGCACCAGTGAGTCGGCGCACGCCGGTGGCCATCGCTTCGGCACAGGGGCCGGACACAACCCCCGGACCGGCCACGATCTCAGCGGAGACGCCGAGCACGTCGACCTTGACCGACGTCGCGTAACTGACCACTCCCCCCAGATAGACGTGCGAGGCACCGGACACCGAGGTGATCAGGGCCGCCAAGCCACCGCCGGTCAGCGATTCGGCGGTGGCCAGGGTCGCGCCCACGTCGGACAGCGCGGCGTGGACGGCGACTACCTGGTCCACCGGGTCCTGCACAGGGATTCCATGGGTCATGGCTCAACCCTGCCCGACCAGAGCTTCAGTCACCACCACGATCCGAGACCCGGTGAAGGTCTGGCCCACGGCCGCGCCGCCGCTGAACCGGGTTCCTATCCGTTTCGGGATGCTGACTTCTCCGCTGCGCCCTTCGCTGGCTTCGCCTTGCGCACCTTCACCCGGACCGTCCCGGCTGCGATGATCTGGCCCTTCTCGAGGTAGACGACGTCCAAGAGGTAGCGGCCCGGCTGAAGTGAGCCCGCCTCCAACTCGACCCGCGCGACGCCGTTGACGACAGGCGCCCCACCCAAGACGTCACCGTTGGCGTCACGGATCTCGACCACCCCCGGGCCGGCGGCATCAGTAACGGACACCGGGATGGTCACCGACTGACCGAACCGCAACTTGGTCTTCTTAGCCGAGAGAGTGACGTCGGCCGGCCCCTCCACGTCGGGCAGATCCAGGCCGACGATTTCCGGGTCGTGGTCGGAAGCACGGAAGGGGTCAGCGGCGAAGAAATCGGTCACGTTGTAGTTGGTTCGGCTGTACTCGAAGGCGACGGACTCGCCGGAGTTGATGTTCCAGATGTCGACTCCAGTCACCAGGGCCAAGGCCGCGTCGTTGGCCAACACGTGATCCAGGGACCCCGACAGCCCGGAGAACGAGTAGGTCACCTCACCGGGAGTGTCGGACTTGAGGTTCGTGTAACCCGCGTCGTACAGGACCTGCATCGGGTCCTCCTGGGTGTAGGCGTTGAAGTCACCGGCGAGGAAGATCTCCTCGGTGCCTCGCTCGGCTGCGAACTCCTCCGCGAAGGTGTTCAGGGCCGTGGCCTGAGCGATGCGGTCGGGGTTCGCGTTGCCCTGCCCCGTGCCGTCGTTGTCCCCTGAGCCCTTGGACTTGAAGTGATTGACCACCACGGAGAACGCGTCTTCGTCCTCGCCGCCGGCCAGTTTGAAGGCCTGCGCCAAAGGCTCGCGGGCGTTGGAGAACGCCGGTGATCCGACCAGAACCTTCGAGGCTCCGACCAGGTCGATCGCGGCGGGCCGGTAGATGAAGGCCGTCCGGATGACGTCCTGGTTCTCTAATGCGGGAAGGCCCTCAGGTGCCGGGCTCGGGACGAAGTCCCAGGTGTCGGTGCTGACGGCGGCGTTCAGGGCATCGGTCAGGGCGCTCAACGCGTCGTCCCGGTCGTCCTCGCCCAGAGCGATCGAGTTCTCGATCTCCTCAAGGGAGACGATGTCGGCGTCCAAGGCGTTGATGGCGGCCACGATCTTGCTCTGCTGCCGCTCGAGGTCGTCGTCCTGCGCAGCTCCACGCGGCCCGTTGCCCCCGCAGCGGTTGACCGTGACGCGGTTGTCGTCGCGGTCGGTGTAGTAAGTGCACGTCTCGCCACTGGCGGCTTCGTAGGCCTCGCCGGTGGTGTTGAAGTAGTTCAACACGTTGAACGTGGCCAGGCGTACGTCGCCGCCCACCTGCTCGGGGGCATCGGTGCGGGTGTCGAGGAAGGTGGCGGGCCCGGCATCCTCCGCGGTGACCTGCTGTTGTGGCTGGAAGCGCCAGATGTTGAACCGGTAGTCCAACACGACCGGCTCGGTGAACGTCACGGGCGCACCGACGCGGATGGGGTTGTCCGGCGAGAGGTACGGCAGCGCGATGTCCTGGTTGGCTCCACCGCCGAAGGGCAGGAAGTTGATGCTGGCCCCGTCGTCGAGGGTCACCGCCCGGTCGGCGTTGTCGGCCTCTACGCCGGCGACGTCGCCGTTCTGGGCGTCCTCGACGTCCGTGGGCTGAACCAACGGCGTGGTGCCGCGAGCCAGACCCACTTCGCCGTACTGGTTGGTGGAATAGGTGTTGGTGACCGTGTAGTCCTCAGTGGGAGCGAAGAGTTCGCCCTCGTGGCTCTCCCGCTCGGAAGCGGTGGGCAGCACC
>CBDTZB010000492.1:0-2665 GCA_965364795.1 uncultured Nocardioides sp. | reverse complement strand
GCGATGTCAGCAACACTGCCCAAGAGGTTGAGGACGCGGACGACGCGGACGAAGCCAAGATCGTCGGCACCATCAAGGCCCCCGCAGAGGCTGCCAACGAGACCGAAGCAGCCGACGGCAGCCCGGAGGAGAAGGCACAGGACAAGGCCGAGACCGATGCCTTGGCGAAGCTGGCCACAGTCACGGAGCAGGAAGCCACCAAGGCCGCAACCGATGCAGTGCCGGGGACGGTCAACTCCATCCAGCTGGATGAGGAAGACGGATTCGTGGTGTGGGAGGCCGACATCACCCAGACCGACGGCACCGTCGTCGAAGTCCTCGTCGACGCCGGCGATGCCAGCATCCTCGCCCAGGAAACCGACTGACACCAGAATCGAGGGTGACGACCACTGACCACCACTAGCAAGCGGCGCCACCGGAACCCCCGTTCCGGTGGCGTCGTTTATGGGTCACAGTGGACCGACTCGCCGTCTGATACGCAACTGTTGGCGGCAGAGCCGGATCGGCCCGGCACCATCCCGGATTGGCCCAGCGGTTTCGGCGATCCCCGCAGCCGTCCTATGTTCCGCAGAGTATCCGGGTCAGGGACGCCCGAATGGGAGGTCGGGGTCGGAGGCGGCGATCTCGATGAGCCGGTTGTACTTTGCGACACGTTCGCCGCGGGCAGGTGCGCCGGTCTTGAGCTGCCCGCAGCCGGTGGCGACGGCGAGGTCGGCGATGAAGGTGTCGGGTGTCTCCCCGGAGCGGTGGGAGACCATTTGTGTGTAGCCGGCACGATGACAGATGGCCATGGCCTCCAGTGTTTCGGTGACGGTGCCGATCTGGTTGAGCTTGATGAGGGCGGAGTTGGCTATTCCGTCGGCGATGGCGTCGGTGATGATGGCGGGGTTGGTGCAGAAGTTGTCGTCGCCGACGAGCTGGATCCGTCCGCCCAGACGTGAGGTGAGTTGCTGCCATCCGTCGTGGTCGTCCTCACCGAGGCCGTCCTCGATACTCCAGATGGGGTAGGTATCCACCATGGCGGCGTACCGGTCGATCATGTCGTTGCTGGACAGCGACTGGCCGTTCACGCGGTAGCTGCCGTCACGTGCACGGAACTCCGACGCGGCCGGGTCGAGGGCGATCGCGACCCCGGTGGGTCCTGGGGTGTAGCCGGCGTCGGTGATAGCCGCGACGATCATTTCCAGGACCTCTTCAGGTTCGGCCAGGTTGGGGGCAAAGCCGCCCTCGTCGCCGAGTCCGGTGGCGTGACCGCCGGCGGCAAGCCGCTTCTTCAGCGCGGCGTAGACCTCCGCGCCTGAGCGGACAGCCTCGGCCATCGAGGGGGCGCCCAGCGGACAGACCATGAACTCCTGGAAGTCGAGCAGGTTCGGGGCGTGGGCGCCGCCGTTGAGGACGTTGAAGCAGGGAATTGGGAGCCGGGGTGGCTGGCCGAAGCCGGGCAGCCAGGCGTGCAACTGCTTCCCCTCAGCTGTGGCGAGGGCACGGGCCAGGGCCATGGACACCCCGACGATCGCGTTCGCGCCGAGTCTGGCCTTGTTCGGTGTTCCGTCGAGCCCCTGCATCGCCTCGTCGGCCTCAGCCAGAGTGTTGAGGGCGCGTCCGACAAGGTGGTCAGCGATCTCGGTGTTGACGTTGTTGACGGCGGTGGAGACCCCTGCCCCGGAGTATCGGGCCGGGTCGCCGTCGCGCAGTTCCACGGCTTCGCGGGTTCCCGTTGACGCACCTGATGGGACACCGGCGTTGACTGTGACTCCTCCTTCCAGGCCGAGTGTGACCTGCAGGGTGGGGCGGGATCGGGAGTCGAGGATTTCGAGGGCGGACAGGTGAGTGATGGTGAATGACATGGGACCCTCCACTTAGAAGTAGTTCCGTCGAAGCTACTCCTGAATGAGTCCGGGCGTGGGTGACCGGAGGTAGAATGGCCACAGTGCGGCGGTGGAGCTCGCCGATGATCGCCACAATGGCCAATGGCTCCTGCTCGTCACCATTATGGAGGGCGACCATGAGCGCGTCGCTTGAGAGCCACATCACCACCCCCGCCACGACCACCCCAGAGCGGACGCCCGATGTCAGTATCCTCGCGGAGGGCCCGGGGCGACTGATGGAGCCCGTCAGCCCTGACATCCTCACCGACTTGCGTCTTGACCATGTTCTCGCGTCCCTCAGCGACGGCGGCAAGGACAGGCGCGTGGCCGAGACGTTCACACGTCGCCCGGAGGATCCCGACACGGTCGAGTATCGGCAGGAGGTCTGCAGCGACCTGCGGGACCCGGCGGTGCGCAGCGCCGTGGCCACGTTCCGGCAAGGGATGGACCGCATCGATGAGCGAGTGCGTTCCGCAATCAGGTCGGCGGCCAACGAATACCACTGGCAACAGCGGCGCCGGCTGGCCGAGGCGATGGCCGACTACACCGACCTTGTCCGAGACCTTCGCTCCGGGCTGAAGGGGACGACCCTGCATTCCCGGGGCATGTCCAAGGTCCGCGCCGACCTTGGCGGCTACGTCGACTCGCCAACGTTTGAGGAACTGACCCACTCCACCGCGCAAGTCATCGACTCCCTGGACCGGGTCAGATTCCGCATCGTGCTGGAGATGGGGCGGATCGTGGTGACGCCCGCGGAGCAGGAGGGGCGATACGCCGAGCGGATGGCGGCACTCTTC
>CBDTZB010000491.1:0-2667 GCA_965364795.1 uncultured Nocardioides sp. | reverse complement strand
CGTCCCCATCAGGCGAACCTCGCGTCCCCATCAGGCGAACTTCGTGGCCCCATCAGGCGAACTTCGCGTCCCCATCAGGCGAACTTCGTGGAAGTTAGTAGAAGAGGGCGCGGTAGGGCTCGACGCGGTAGCGGCCGTTGGTTTGGAGCAGAACGGACTGGATGCCCTGGGGGGTGCCGTCCTCGCCGTAGGTCACCAGCATGATCTGCGCCGTACGCCGCAACTTGCTCCCGATCGCCAAGGCGTACGCCGCCCCACCGGTGGTGCCGGTCGTCAGGGAGTACCCAATCCGGTTGTTCTCGCCGAACACGGGCGTCGGGCCCACCTGAACGTGCAGGTGGCCGCCGACCACGAGGTCGACACAGCCTCGCGTGAGAGCTGCCTTGCCCAGGTTGGCGTCGTGGACCAACACCGTGTTGACCCGGTCTCCGTCCGCGTCGGCCGCGCAGGCGGCATCGGCCAACAGGTCGCCGACCTCGCCGAAGCTCAACCCGGTCGCGTCGCGCCAGGTGCCCAGACCGCTGGACCGGGGGTCGTTGACGCCCAGCAACCGGGAGCCCCCTGGTCCGTCGACGACCTCACCGTTGAGGACCTCCCAACCGTCGGCGGCCATGTAGTCCGCCACGAAGGTGCCGTTGTCGTGGTTGCCCGCGACGTAGAAGCGCTCGTCGTAGTCCTCGAACGCGGCGGTGACGGAGTCGAGAGAGAACGCCTCCCACTCCTTGCCCGAGGAAGTGTCGTCGCCGGCGTCGAACACCGCCGTGGCACCAGCGACATCAGCCACCGCTCGCGCCACGGGGTCCATCCCGATGTTGTCGTGCCGGTCGGAGACGAGCGCGACGACGGTCTCGCCCTCCTGCGGCTCACGCAACCGCAGGTCCGCTGCGGCCTCGGCCGCCGCCTCGTAGAACTCTTGGCTGCGCTTGTAGGTGTCGACGGCGCTGTCGATCAGACGCCTCGTTCCGTACGTCGTGACGTCACCGCGCACCTCGACCTGCGACATCTGATCAGGCACGTCGGCCGAGTCGCCCAGGAACTCCTGGAGTCCGATCCACTCCTCCGCCTCCGCACTGGGTTCCTGACCGCGCCAGGGGGACCACAACGCCACCACCATGGTGCCGGCGAGCCCCACCGCGAGGAGTCCACGCGGCCGGTGGAGTCCGCTCAACAACTCGCGGCGCCGACCCGGACCGAGGAGCAGAAACAGCCCGATCGGAACCAGCCCCAGGGCTGCACCTCGGATCAAGGCGTCGATCGCCATCTCCGAGACCGCACCACCGATCTTGGCCCGCGCACCCTCGGGCTGCGAGCCGATCAGGGCGTACCGCTCGACGAGAGTCTCGATCGTCGGCGCCTCGGTCTTGCCAAGTTGGATGTCGAGCCCGATGGGCAGCGGTGAGTCGATCCGAAAGTCCGGCAACACCGGACCTGTTCGCAGCACGACGCTGTCCCCGAGTTGGGGACTGATGATCGCGTCGTGGCTCGCGACCGTGACCTCACGGCTGCTGTTGAGGAACAGCACCGCAGCAGCGGCGAACGCGAAGACCAACCAGGCGCCGGCGTACCCGCCCCTGGTCAGCCACTTCCTCCGTGAGGTGGTCTCAGCCACGCGCCTGGGAGATGCCGTAGAGGGCCACCGAGGCGGCCACACCAGCGTTGAGGGACTCCACCGAATTCAGCATCGGGATGGAGAGCAACTGGTCGCAGGTCTCGGTGACGAGGCGACCCATGCCACCGCCCTCGGAACCGACCACCAGCACCAGCGGCCCGTCGGCGAGGTCGAAGTTGGGCAGGCTGACGTCACCGTCGGCGGCCAGACCGACGACCATGCAGCCCTCGTCCTGGTAGGCCTTCAACTGACGGACCAGGTTCACGGTCTGGGCGACGGGGATGCGGGCGGCCGCGCCGGCGCTGGTCTTCCAAGCCGAAGCGGTCATCCCGGCCGCACGACGCTCGGGGATCAGCACCCCGTGGGCACCAAAGGCAGCTGCCGAACGTACGGCGGCACCCAGGTTGCGCGGGTCGGTCACCGAGTCCAGCGCCACGATCAGCGGCTTCTCGCCCTGCTGCTTGGCCAGCTCGAGCAGGTCGTCGGGGTGGGCGTACTCGTACGCCGGGATCCGCGCGGCCAGGCCCTGGTGGACGGCGCCAGCAGTCATCCGGTCGAGTTCGCCCTTGCTGACCTCCATCAGGCTGATGCCGCCGTCGGTGGCGAGCTGGAAGGCCTCGCGCAGACGGCCGTCGCGCTCGGCACCCTCGGCGACGTACAGCGCGTTGACCGGCACGCCCTCACGTAGCGCCTCGACCACGGAGTTGCGTCCGGCGACCCACTCGGAGTCGCTGCCCTTGCGGCGAGGACGGGTCGCGGCAGCCTTCTTGGCGCGCTGTTCGGTCTTATGGGCGGCGTGGGCCTTGTGGTAGGGCCGGTCCTTCGCCTTCGGCGTCGGTCCCTTGCCCTCGATGCCGCGCTGGATCCGTCCACCGGACCCTGCGGTGGGCTTCTTGGCGCTCTTGCGGATCGAGCCCTTGCGTTGTGAGTTACCGGCCACGTCAGTGTCCTTTTCGGTGATTGAGGAGTGAGCGAAGCGAGCGTCTCGAAATCCCGGCCATTGTCAGTTACTTCCATTCGTTGATGCCACTGTCCACCGGGGGCCGGACGGGGTGTCC
>CBDTZB010000490.1:0-2670 GCA_965364795.1 uncultured Nocardioides sp. | reverse complement strand
CTTCGTGCTGATCAACGTGTTGCAGTGATCAGTGGCTGATCAGTTACCGCCGGTGAGCTTGTCGCGCAGCGCCTGGAGGGCTTCGTCGGATGCGAGTGAACCCTCACCCGTGTCGCTCTCCTGCGTCGACGCCGAGGAGAAGCCGGTGCTGGCCTGCACGGCTGCTTCACGCTCGGAGCTTTCCGCGTCCGTCACCTGCTTCTTGTGGGCTTCCCAACGTGTCTGGGCCTCGGCGTACTGCCGTTCCCATGCCTGCTGCTGATCCTCGAAGCCGGGCTTCCACTCCTGGTTCTCCGCATCGAAGCCCTCGGGGTAGATGTAGTTGCCCTTGTCGTCGTAGCTGTCGGCCATGCCGTACAGCGAGGCGTCGAACTCTTCGGCAGTGACGTCCAGACCCTCATTCGCCTGCTTGAGCGAGAGAGAGACACGACGGCGCTCGAGGTCGATGTCGATGACCTTGACCATGACCTCGTCATTGACGGAGACGACCTGCTCGGGGATCTCGACGTGGCGCTCGGCCAGTTCGGAGACGTGGACCAGACCCTCGATGCCGTCGCCCACACGGACGAACGCACCGAACGGCACCAGCTTGGTGACCTTGCCGGGCACGATCTGGCCGATCTGGTGCAGACGGGCGAAGGTCTGCCACGGATCTTCCTGCGTGGCCTTCAGCGACAGCGAAACGCGCTCGCGGTCCATGTCCACCTCGAGCACCTCAACGGTGACGGGGGTGCCCACTTCGACAACCTCGTTCGGGTGGTCGATGTGCTTCCAGGAAAGCTCAGAGACGTGCACGAGGCCGTCAACGCCGCCGAGATCGACGAAGGCGCCGAAGTTGACGATCGAGGAGACGACACCCTTGCGGATCTGGCCCTTCTGCAGCTGGGTGAGGAACGTCTGGCGCACCTCGGACTGGGTCTGCTCGAGCCATGCACGGCGGGAAAGCACCACGTTGTTGCGGTTCTTGTCCAGCTCAATGATCTTGGCTTCGAGTTCCATGCCCACGTAGGGCTGCAGATCCCGGACGCGACGCATCTCCACCAGCGATGCGGGCAGGAAGCCACGCAGGCCGATGTCGACGATGAGTCCACCCTTGACAACCTCGATGACGGAGCCGGAGACAACGCCATCTTCTTCCTTGATCTTTTCGATCGTGCCCCAGGCGCGCTCGTACTGAGCCCGCTTCTTGGACAGGATGAGGCGGCCTTCTTTGTCTTCCTTCTGCTGGACAAGGGCCTCGATCTCATCACCGACGCTGACCACGTCAAACGGGTCAACGTCATGCTTGATGGAGAGTTCCTTGGAAGGAATGACGCCTTCGGTCTTGTAACCGATGTCGAGCAGGACCTCGTCCCGGTCGACCTTGACGACGGTGCCGGACACAATGTCCCCGTCGTTGAAGTACTTGATGGTGGCGTCCACGGCAGCCATGAAGGCTTCCGGTGTGCCAAAGTCGTCGACTGCGACAGCAGACGCCTCAGTGGAGGAGGTCATGTAGTGGGGCTCCGAAATGGGTATGAACAAGCGCTCAGGGCCTTGTTGTCGGGAGCCAGGATTGTGTATCTAAGACCGTTCAACGCGCCCGCCCCACTACGTCCGGGGGCGAACAGGCCACTATGCCCTAGCCACTTTAGCTTCGCGCCTCTCAACGGGTCAAACCGTGTGCTTCCGTGACGGGATACTCTTGACAGGTGACCAGCGAATCCGTCTTCAGTGACCGACGTCGCATCACTGCCCTCGTCGTGGCCGTGGTGCTGCTCGTGGGCGTGATCACCTGGCTCGCCTTGCGCTCCCCCGCCACCACCTCGGTGGAACCACAGGTGGCTGCCACCATCGCTGTTTCCAGCACGGCACCGTCCCCCTCGCTCGTGACGAGCGCGCCCGTCAGTTCCACGCCATCTGAACCGCCCGCGTCCCCCACCCCTTCACCCACCGGGTTCTGCCAACCGATGACGGATGAGGGTTTCGAGCCTGTGCGCTATGAGATCGAGCGCTTCAAAACGGATGAGGAGGTCGTTTCGCTGGGAGTTGACGCCGATGGTGCCATAGCCGCTCCACCCAAGAGCGAACCGCGTACGGCATCGTGGTGGAATCAGGGCCCGGCGGCTGGCACCGACGCTGGCAAGACAGTCCTGTCAATCCATACCTACCGCAGCGGTGGAGCACTCGGCAACCAGATGTTCGAAGGCGGCCAGAGCCGACTTGAGCCGGGAGACCGCATCATCCTGCGCGGCCCACTGGGAGAGGTGGCCTGCTATGACTTCGTGGAGGCCAAGAAGGTCTTCGTGAAAGACTACGATCCTTCATCCGACACCATGGTCGATTTCGACGGCACTCCCCTGCTGACAATGATCATCTGCTGGGATCACCGCAAGGGCACGGATCTCTGGGACTCCCGGGTGTTCTTCTACGCCCAGCCCCACGTCGGCGACTGACGGGCGGCCTTCGCCCCTACTGCCCGGATCAGTGGGCGGCGGTGAACCAGGAGTCGCCCACGCCGATGGACACTTCGAGCGGGACTTCGAGGTCCATTGCTGCTGCCATGTGTCGGCGCACCAGTTCTCCGACGGCATCCTGCTCGCCCGACGCCACCTCAATGATCAGTTCGTCATGGACCTGCAGCAGCATCCGACTGGCGAACCCCTCGGCCTCGAGAGCGCGCCCGGCGTT
>CBDTZB010000489.1:0-2677 GCA_965364795.1 uncultured Nocardioides sp. | reverse complement strand
CCCTTCTGGATGAACGACTTCACGAAGTCCTCGGCGTTGGTCTCGAGCACGTCGTCGATCTCGTCGAGGATGGCGTCGATGTCGTCGTCAAGCGCTTCCTTGCGTTCTGCGACGTTCGTTTCGGGGGCCACCCCCGTGTCGTCGGTGGACTCATCGGTCTCATGGGACTTGCGCGGCTGCTTCTGCTCCTGGGCCATGACTCGACCCTATCCACTCCCACCCCCACCTGGGTGCAGGACGGCGAGGAGATCAGCGTGTCAAAGCCCGGAAAAGGTCCGCGGCGGTGTCGCAACCATCCATCAGCTCGCCCACGTGGGCGCGGCTACCGCGTAGCGGGTCGATGGTGGGCACCCGCTGCAGGGAGTCGCGTCCGGGCAGGTCGAAGATCACCGAGTCCCAAGAGGCGGCCGCGATCTCTTCGGAGTACTTCTCGAGGCATCGGCCCCGGAAGTAGGCGCGTGTGTCCTCCGGTGGGTCGTGCATCGCTGCCTCGATCTCGGCGTCGTTGAGTAGTCGCTTCATCCGGCCCATCCGCACCAAACGGTGATAGAGACCCTTCTCCGGGCGGAGGTCGGCGTACTGGAGATCGATCAGATGGAGCTTGGCGTCGTCCCACTCCAGACCGTCCCGCGTGCGGTACTGCTCCAGCAACTTGAGTTTCGCAACCCAGTCCAACTCGTCCGCCAACAGCATCGGATCGGTCTCCAACCGGTCCAGCACCGACTCCCACCGGTCCAGGACGTCAATGGTTTCGGCGTCGATGTCAGCACCGTGCTTCTGCGCGACGTAGGCGCGCGCCAGGTTGAGGTATTCGCGCTGCAGGGCAACAGCAGTCAGTCGGCGACCGCTGTTGAGGCTGATCTCGTAGGTGAGCGACGGGTCGTGCGAGACGGCGCGGAGTGCTGCGACCGGCCCGTCGACTGACAGATCGACGTCGATGAAACGGTCCTCGATCATGGCCAGGACCAACGAGGTCGTGCCGACCTTCAGGTAGGTCGAGATCTCCGAGAGGTTGGCGTCGCCGATGATCACGTGCAGTCGGCGATACTTCTCGGGGTCCGCATGCGGTTCGTCACGGGTGTTGATGATGGGCCGCTTCAGCGTGGTTTCCAGACCAACCTCGACCTCGAAGTAGTCGGCGCGCTGACTGATCTGAAAGCCGTCCTCGCGACCGTCCTGGCCTATGCCGACCCGACCAGCGCCACAAACAACCTGGCGGCTGACGAAGAAGGGGGTCAGGTGCCGCACGATGTCTGAGAACGGTGTAGATCGTCGCATCAGGTAGTTCTCATGGGTGCCGTAGGACGCACCCTTATTGTCGGTGTTGTTCTTGTAGAGCACAATTTGGGGGTTGCCGGGGAGACGCTCGGCTCGGCGGGCGGCGTCGAGCATCACCTGCTCCCCCGCCTTCTCCCAGCGCACCGCGGCCAAGGGCGAGGTGACCTCGGGCGTGGCGTACTCGGGGTGCGCGTGGTCGACGTAAAGGCGCGCGCCGTTGGTCAGGATGACGTTGGCGAGGCCGAGGTCCTCGTCGGTCAACTGGCTGGGATCCGCGATCTGACGAGCCATGTCATAGCCCCGGGCGTCCCGCAGTGGGCTTTCTTCCTCGAAGTCCCAACGCGCTCGGCGCGCCTTGACGGTGGAGGTGGCGTAGGCGTTAACGACCTGGGAAGAGGCGACCATCGGATTTGCTGCCGGGTTGCCCATGACCGAGATGCCGTACTCGACTTCGGTCCCCATGATCCGTCTGACACTCATGCGGTGAGCCTACGGTGGGCGGCGGAACCGGGGCAGACCCAGCGTCCCCGCGTCTAGACTCGGCTTGTGATCACCGAACTCTGGGAAACCCGCGTCGTACCCCGCCTCGTTGACCTTGCCCTCAAGGGCAAGGACGTTGGTGAGCTCCGCGATGAGGTCTGCGTCGGCCTTGAGGGGCGCGTGCTTGAGCTTGGCTTCGGCAGTGGTCTCAACATCCGCAGCTACCCCGACGCGGTGACCGCGGTCGATGCGGTCGAACCATCCGACCTTGGTTGGGAGATGTCCCAGCGACGCCGCAACCGCACGGACCTGCCGATCGGTCGGGTCGGTCTGGACGGTCAGCGCCTGGACGCGTCCGACAACTCCTACGATGCGGTGCTGTGCACCTTCACCTTGTGCACGATCCCGGACGCGCGACTGGCCCTGAACGAGGTGGCCCGGGTGCTGCGTCCCGGTGGCGCCTTCCACTTCCTGGAGCACGGGATGGCGCCCACGCGCGACGTACGTCGCTGGCAGGCCAGAATTGAGCCCGTGCACAAACGAGTCTCTGGCGGTTGTCACCTCACCCGCAACATTCCAGCCATGGTGGCCGGGAGCGGACTCGAGGTGGTCGACGTGCGCTCGCAGTATCTACCCGGGCCGGGCCTGGCTAAGCCGTGGTCGTACGGCTACCTGGGCCGGGCGGTCAAGCCCTAATAATTCCGCAGTGAGCTCATGCGCCCTGGGCTGCCCGCGACACGGCGCCGCAGGCCCGCAACCGCATGCGTATTATGGCAATCTGGGAAGGCTCTACTACCGGACGGATGCTCCATGTCTCACCGCAGAAACGTGTCGCCGTGATCGGCTTCCCGCTTCCGGGCGCACTGTACGCCTCGCGGTACCGCATCGAGCGACAAATCGGTCGCGGCGGGATGGGCTA
>CBDTZB010000488.1:0-2699 GCA_965364795.1 uncultured Nocardioides sp. | reverse complement strand
GGGCGGCCGCACCGGTGCCGCCGCCGCGGCGCTTCAGCTCGAGCGCGAGGTGCAGGACGACGCGAGCGCCGGACATTCCGACCGGGTGACCCAGGGCGATGGCGCCACCGTTGACGTTGACCTTGTCGTCGGCCAGGCCGAGCGAGCGAGCGGACTCCAGGCCCACAGCGGCGAACGCCTCGTTGAACTCAACCAGGTCGAGGTCGGACGGCGAGATGCCTTCCTTCTCGCAGGCCTTCGCGGTTGCGTTGGCGGGCTGCATCTGCAGGGTCGAGTCGGGGCCGGCGACCATGCCGTGGGCACCGATCTCGGCGAGCCACTCGAGGCCGAGCTCCTCAGCCTTGGCCTTGCTCATCACGACCACGGCGCAGGCGCCGTCGGAGATCTGCGAGGACGAGGCTGCGGTGATGGTGCCGTCCTTGGCGAACGCCGGGCGCAAACCGCTAAGAGACTCCGCGGTGGTGTCGCCACGCACACCCTCGTCCTGGCTGATGACGATCGGGTCGCCCTTGCGTTGCGGGATCGAGACCGGGACGACCTCGTCGTCGAAGACGCCGTTCTTCCAGGCGGCCGCGGCCTTCTGGTGCGAAGCGGCTGCGAACTCGTCCTGCTCTTCGCGGGTCAGCTTCACGCCACTGGCGTTGCACTGCTCGGTGAGCGCGCCCATGGCCTGCTGAGTGGCCTGGTCGAAGAGAGCGTCGTAGGCCATCGAGTCCACGAGCGGGACGTCGCCGTACTTGAAGCCCTCGCGCGACTTGAGCAGCAGGTGAGGCGCGTTGGTCATCGACTCCATGCCGCCGGCCACGATGATGTCGGCCTCGCCGGCACGAATCATCTGGTCCGCCGTAGCGATGGCGTTCAGGCCCGAGAGGCAGACCTTGTTGATGGTGATCGAGGGGACCGAGGCGGGCAGGCCGCCCGCGATTCCGGCCATCCGGGCCGGGTTCTGACCGGCGCCGGCGCCGATGACCTGGCCGAGGATCAGGTAGTCCACGGCGTCGGCCGCGACTCCGGCCTTCTCGAGCGCGCCCTTGATGGCGACGCCACCGAGGTCAGCGGCCGAAAGGGACTTGAACCCGCCCAGCAGCCGACCGATGGGGGTGCGAGCACCGGCGACGATGACGGAAGGTGACGCTGACATGGTGCCTCCAGAAAGGATTGGGATGTAGCTGAACGTCGTGCTGTGTGCGAGATCGAGAATCGCACCTGCGACGTTCCGACGATACCCACCACCGGCGAGGGTCGGTGCACGGTCCACCTCTCAAAGCGGCAAACGGGCTGAGTGACGCGTCACATCAAGTCGCGCAACTCGCCTCGGCGTAGAAACATGTGCCCATGACTAACACTTCTGACAGCCCGTTGGCTGACGTCCAGCACCTCTTCACCGCCATCGACCACGTCGGCATGGCGGTGCCTGACCTCGACGTGGCTATCGCGTTCTACCGCGACACCTTCGGAATGACCGTGGCTCACGAGGAGGTCAACGAGGAGCAGGGGGTGCGCGAGGCGATGATGGCCGTCGGCGACTCCACCTCCTGCGTGCAACTGCTCGCACCCCTCAACGACCAGTCGACCATCGCCAAGTACATCGACCGCAACGGTCCCGGATGCCAGCAGGTCGCCTACCGCGTCGAGGACGTGGAGGCGGTCAGCGCCACGCTGCGCGAGCGCGGTCTGCGGATGCTCTACGACGCTCCGAAGCGCGGAACCTCCAACTCTCGCATCAACTTCATCCACCCCAAGGACGCCGGCGGAGTGCTCGTCGAGATCGTCGAACCAGCAACCGCCCACTGAGACGTCAGGCACAGAGCAAGCCACTGGGGGTTACCGGCCGGTATCTTCGCCCCCGATCCGCCCACCGATCCGAGGGGACCACCTTCCGTGCAGCACATCCTTGACGCCATCAACGCCGGGCAAGCCGGCGACGCCACCACCGAGGACTTCGCGAGCCTCGCCCTGCCCGATCACTACCGCGCTGTCACCGTCCACAAGGACGAGGCCACCATGTTCGAGGGTGTCGCTACCCGGGACAAGGACCCGCGCAAGTCGTTGCACGTCGAAGACGTCGCGCTGCCCGAGCTCGGTCCGGGCGAGGCCTACGTTGCGGTGATGGCCAGCGCCATCAACTACAACACCGTGTGGACCTCGATCTTCGAGCCGGTCTCCACCTTCGGCTTCCTCGAGCGCTACGGCCGTCTTTCCGAGCTCACCAAGCGCCACGACCTGCCCTACCACGTGGTCGGCTCCGACCTGTCCGGCGTTGTGCTGCAGACCGGCCCCGGCGTCACCAAGTGGAAGCCGGGCACCGAGGTCGTCGCGCACTGCCTGTCGGTCGAGCTCGAGGACTCCGACGGTCACGACGACACGATGATGGACCCGCAGCAGCGGATCTGGGGCTTCGAGACCAACTTCGGTGGACTCGCCCACATCGCGCTGGTGAAGTCGAACCAGTTGATGCCCAAGCCTGCCCACCTGACGTGGGAGGAGGCCGCCTCCCCCGGCCTGGTCAACTCCACGGCGTACCGCCAGCTGGTCTCGAAGAACGGCGGCAACATGAAGCAGGGCGACAACGTCCTTGTCTGGGGCGCCTCCGGTGGCCTCGGCGGCTTCGCCACGCAGTACGCCCTGAACGGTGGCGCGGTCCCGATCTGCGTCGTGTCGAACAACGAGAAGGCCGACATCGCCCGCTCGATGGGCGC
>CBDTZB010000487.1:0-2714 GCA_965364795.1 uncultured Nocardioides sp. | reverse complement strand
CGAGGGTGAGGGCGGCCGTCTCACGGTCATCCCCAACGAGCCCCACATGACGATCACGTTCCCCGCCGCCGCGGAAACCCTCCCCCTTCAACCGGCAGACTCTCCCGCTTAGAGGCCGCGTCAGTGTGTGTCCTGAAGAGAGGGTGGTGGTGATGTAGAAGATCGCCAGCATTGATCGTGCTGTGCCAGTGATGGAGGTAGGTCCTCCGAGATCGCCGTGCAGGCGGAGGTCTCAAACCACCGCAAGCTGCTGCGGTAAAGAGCCGTGGTGGTGAGCGTTGCGGAAAAGGCCCGCAGGTAGCGGGTCAGGTGTGCGACGAGAAGACGAACGTGTGTGAACCACTGCTGACGCATCGAAAGACGATGATGACATCGAAACCGGGGACGACTGACACTCCCGGGATGAGACGCGCCGTGAGGCGGGTCTGGGCCAGGGGGCGACCTGCTTGTTGCTCTGGCGGTGTCCGGTGTATAGGTGGCGTGAGCTCGTCGTGGGCGCTGGTATGGAACAGGAGAACCTGTCGTCTCGATATGTCGGCCTTCGGGTCGCGAGAGGGAGAACCGTGTGCGGCTGCGACCGTGTGCGGGCGAGTACCGATGCGAGGCACAGGGGCGGACTGGCCCGTAGTAGCGATGATGGCCCTGTAATGGGGCCGGAGCGAAGGGGTCGGACAGGTCAGATCATCGTTGAGATGCCAACCCTGCGGGGGAGGAGCTGATGAGCGGGTCAAGGCCGAAGGTGAAATCGTTTGACATCGACAAACGTCTCGTTTACGAGGCGTGGAAGAAGGTTCGTACCAACGGTGGTGCGCCGGGTGTTGATCGCGAAAGCATCGGCGTCTTTGCAGCCGAGGAGGCCAACAACCTCTACAAGTTGTGGAACCGGATGAGCGCCGGCAGTTACATGCCGGCGCCGGTCCGGGCGGTGGAGATACCGAAGGATCATGGGACAGGTGTGCGGGTGCTCGGAGTGCCGACCGTGGCAGATCGAGTGGCTCAGACGGTGGTCGCAAGGCTGCTGGAGGATCGGCTTGAGCCGGTCTTTCACCCGGACAGTTACGGCTACCGGCCGGGGCGATCTGCTCTGGACGCGGTGGCGGTGACACGTACGCGCTGTTGGGACAAGGACTGGGTGATCGATCTTGACATCCGGGCCTTCTTCGACAGCGTGCCGCATGATCTGCTGCTCAAGGCGGTAGCTCATCACACTGATGACCGTTGGGTCCTGCTCTACATCCGTCGGTGGCTGACCGCCCCGATGCAGATGCCAGACGGGACGTTGGTCGCACGACGGATCGGGACCCCACAGGGGTCACCGGTCTCGCCGGTGCTGGCCAACCTGTTCATGCATTACGCGTTCGATCGGTGGATGTCCCAGCACTATCCGGGATGTCCGTTCGAGCGGTACGCGGATGACGTGATCGTGCACTGCGACAGCGAAGCAGTCGCCCGCAAGGTGCTGGCTGCCATCGCCTCTCGGCTCGGGACCGTCGGTCTTGAGTTGCATCCCGACAAGACCAAGATCGCGTTCTGCAAGGACGCGAACCGTCCGGGCGAGGCGGAGCACATCAGCTTCGACTTCCTGGGCTACACCTTTCGGGGTCGTCTGGCACATGGACGGTTCGGGTTCTTCATGAACTTCTTACCGGCCATGGCGTCCAAGGCGCAGAAGGCGGTGAGCCGCACGATTCGTGGGTGGCATCTGAACCGTCGTAGCGGCACCGACCTGTCCAGACTCGCGGCGGCAATCAATCCGCACACGCGTGGCTGGATCAACTACTACGGAGCCTTCTACCGCTCCGAGTTGTCCTTCCTCATACGGCGCATCGACGGCCACCTGCTGCGATGGGCCATGCAGAAGTTCAAACGACTGCGAGGCAAACGCGCCAAGGCGCGGGCATGGCTGAATGCCATACGGCAACAACAGCCAGACCTGTTCGTGCACTGGCAGTTGCTCTTGCCCACCGACGGTTGACGTGTGGGAGCCGGATGACGGGAGACTGTCACGTCCGGTTCTGCGAGAGCGGGAGGGGGAAGTTCCCTCCCGCCACTCACCAGGTGATGGCCATTCGCTCGATTCTTCGAGATAGACCGGCTGTCGTCGCTTCGAGCGAGGTGTTGGCCCCTGCGCGTGGTCTGGTCGTGACCGATCGCGGCGTGTTCGGTGTGTGGCGGCAGGGCGGCGTTGACGTCCCTGTGGTGGGCGCGGCCGGAGGTCAGCTGCTGTAGCGGTCGCGCCAGTCCAGCAGCTTGATCGCGAGGGTGAACACGGTCACGAGCGCGAGCTGGGCGAGGCGGTGAACGATCTTGCGGTCGGTATTGCGGCGGAGCTGGCCGTAGTTCGAGCCCCACGAGTTGGTCCGCTCGACCGCCCACCGCAAACCCAGGGTCTGACGGACCGGAACTTTCGGTTTCGCCTCGCCGCGTTTGCGTCGCCGTGCAATCACAGCGTCGTCGATGGCGAACGACGCGATCGTGGCACGGACGGTGTCGGCGTCGTAGCCGCGGTCCAGGTGCAACGTGTCGATGTCGACGATCAGCCCTCGCGCAGCGACCGCGTCGAGGGTCGGTTTGAGCAACGGGATGTCGTGTCGGTTCGCACCATCGGTCGCCCATCCGAGCGGGATGCCGTTGGCGTCGGTCGCGACTGACCATTTCCGGGTCTTCCCCACTGAGGTGGATCACGCCGCGATCGGTGTTGTGTAGCTCCGCAG
>CBDTZB010000486.1:0-2724 GCA_965364795.1 uncultured Nocardioides sp. | reverse complement strand
CGGGCTCTATGCTGGCGTGTCGGCCCAACGTGGGTCTGTTGGCGGCGCCTCGCGGCTGCCCGGATCGCTGGGGATCACTCCAAGTGGAGTAGATCTGCAGTGCGCCCGGGGGAATGAGGTGCCAACGGCGGCTGCACGAGGTCCACGAGCGGAGAACCGCTCGAGGTTCGCGGGTCGACGGTAGATGAATGAGTTCATACGTACGCAACGAACAGATGGTGGAGGAGCATGCCGAAGAAAGAAGGCGTGATCGAGATCGAGGGCACCGTCGCCGAGGCCCTACCCAACGCAATGTTTCGCGTCGAGTTGAGCAACGGTCACAAGGTTCTTGCGCACATCAGCGGCAAGATGCGTCAGCACTACATCCGAATCCTCCCTGAGGACCGGGTTGTTGTTGAGCTCTCGCCGTACGACCTCACTCGGGGTCGCATCGTCTACCGCTACAAGTAGCAGCCCCTCTCCAGGGGAGCCAGCCGAACTCCGAATCAGAAAGGGCTGACATGAAGGTCGCCCCCAGCGTCAAGAAGATCTGTGACAAGTGCCAGGTGATTCGTCGCCACGGTCGCGTCATGGTGATCTGCTCGAACCCCCGCCACAAGCAGCGTCAGGGATAACTGAACAAGCTTCACTTTTTCCACCTCAACGTGATCGCTTAGGTCCGCACCAGCGGGCCGAATCACCTCCGGAGCATCTGCCGGAGCCACGTCTCGACAGTTTCATCGTCAGGACCTGGGCGCGACACGAACGAAACAGATGCAGCACCTTGGGACCATCAGGTCCCTCAAGAAAGGCACAACATGGCACGCCTCATGGGAGTCGACCTTCCGCGCGACAAGCGCGTTGAGATCGCACTCACCTACATCTACGGCATTGGCCGTACCCGCTCCCAGGAGCTCCTCGCGAGCACCGGTGTGGATCCGAACATGCGGACCCACGACCTGGGAGACGACGAGCTGGTCAGGCTCCGCGACGAGATCGAGAAGCAGGAAATCAAGGTGGAGGGTGACCTTCGCCGCGAGGTCCAGGCCGACATCCGTCGCAAGATCGAGATCGGCAGCTACCAGGGTCGCCGCCACCGTCAGGGCCTTCCGGTCCGCGGTCAGCGCACCAAGACCAACGCCCGCACCCGCAAGGGTCCCAAGCGCACGGTCGCCGGCAAGAAGAAGGTCAAGTGATCGGTTGATCGAATCCGTCGAGTGATCTCGACAGGCTCGATCAGCAGGCTGCTTCACCTCTCACTCATCAGACCAGCTAGTTCAGGAGATACTGCATGCCTCCCAAGGCTCGCGCGGGCGCCAAGAAGGTCCGCCGTAAAGAGAAGAAGAATATTGTTCAGGGCGAGGCTCACATCAAGAGCACGTTCAACAACACCATCGTCACGCTGACCGACCCCTCCGGTGCGGTCATCGCTTGGGCCTCTGCCGGCACCGTCGGCTTCAAGGGCTCACGTAAGTCCACGCCGTACGCCGCTCAGATGGCTGCCGAGGCCGCTGGCCGTCGCGCCATGGAGCACGGCATGAAGAAGATCGACGTGTTCGTCAAGGGTCCCGGTTCTGGTCGCGAGACCGCGATCCGTTCCTTGGGTGCGATCGGCCTCGAGGTCGGCACCATCCAGGACGTGACCCCCACCCCGCACAACGGATGCCGCCCGCCCAAGCGCCGGCGCGTCTGACACCGAGACAGAAAAGGAGACTGATCAGAAATGGCCCGTTATACCGGTCCCATGACCAAGAAGTCGCGCCGTCTCGGTGTTGACCTCGTCGGTGGCGACGCAGCATTCGAGCGTCGCCCCTACCCCCCCGGCCAGCACGGCCGGGCCCGCATCAAGGAGAGCGAGTACCGCTCCCAGCTGCAGGAGAAGCAGAAGGCCCGCCTGACGTACGGCATTCTGGAGAAGCAATTCCACAACTACTACACCGAGGCTTCGCGTCGTCAGGGCAAGACGGGTGAAAACCTGATCCAGCTCCTCGAATGCCGCCTCGACAACGTGGTCTACCGCGGTGGGTTCGCCCGTACGCGTCGTCACGCTCGCCAGCTCGTCGTGCACGGCCACTTCAAGGTCAACGGCAAGAAGGTCAACATCCCCTCCTACCAGGTTTCGGCTTACGACGTCATCGACGTGCGTGAGAAGTCCCTGGAGATGACCCCCTTCATCGTGGCTCGCGAGACCCACGGTGAGCGGATCGTCCCCGCCTGGCTCGAGGCGCTGCCGTCGCGGATGCGGATCCTGGTTCACCAGGTTCCCGTGCGTGCGCAGATCGACCTTCCGGTCCAGGAGCAGTTGATCGTGGAGTTCTACTCCAAGAAGTAGTCAGCTTTTCGGCGGGGGGCAGCGACCTGTGGTCGCTTCCCCCGCCGCCTTCAACACTCACTCAGCAGTCTGGGCCCTCAAATAGCGGTCGGCCCGGGAAGGAAGAACACCAGTGCTCATTGCACAGCGCCCCACCCTGTCGGAGGAAACTGTCGACGAGTTCCGTTCGCGGTTCGTCATCGAGCCGCTGGAGCCCGGCTTCGGCTACACGCTCGGCAACTCTCTCCGTCGTACCCTCCTCTCCTCGATCCCCGGTGCCTCGGTCACGAGCATCAAGGTCGACTCCGTGCTCCACGAGTTCTCCACCATCGAGGGCGTCAAGGAGGACGTGACCGAGCTCATCTTGAACCTCAAGGGCCTGGTCGTCTCCTCCGAGCACGACGAGCCCGTCACGATGTACCTGCGCAAGTCCG
>CBDTZB010000485.1:0-2728 GCA_965364795.1 uncultured Nocardioides sp. | reverse complement strand
GCGAGATCCGGTTCGAGACGGACAAGGGTGTCACCTTCGCCGCAGCGACGGAGATTGACGTCGCGGATCCGCTGGCCGCTGGGCTGTTCGAGCTGATAGAGGGGCGCTTCGCTGCGAGCCCCGACGAGGTGACGGTCAACGCGGCCGTGCTCGAGAAGGGGTACGCCATCGGCGACGCCCTCCGCCTCGAGGACGGGTCGGCTGCACCGACCATTGTGGGCGTGGCGGAGTCGACCAGCCTGCGCACCTACCCGGTGGTGGTGGGTTCGGAGGGCAGCCTCCTGTCCCAGCGCGCGAGCACGTCGTGGCTCGTCGGCGGCGAAGCGGTCTCGTGGGCGAAGGTGCGCGAGCTCAACGAGATCGGCGCCATCGTGCTGTCTCGCGCGGTCCTCCTCGACCCGCCTCCAGCCTCCGAGGTTGACCCGCAGATCCAGGCCTTCAGCGCTGGCATCCACCAAGACACGGTGGCCGTGATCGTGTTGATCGTGGTGATGGCGTTGATGGAGGTCGTGCTCCTGGCCGGCCCCGCCTTCGCGGTCGGTGCTCGGCGGCAGTCCCATAGCCTCGCTTTGATGGCCGCCGCAGGTGGCACTCCCGCCCAATCACGCCGCTCGGTGCTGGCCGGCGGGCTCGTCCTGGGCGCCACTGCCGCTGCGGGGGCAGCCGTGCTCGGGATCGGCCTCGCCGCCGTGCTGGCGCCGTTGCTGCAGTCGCGTTCGGAGGCATACCTCGGACCTTTCGACGTACGCCCACTGCAGATCATCGGGATCGCCCTCTTCGGTCTGCTCAGCGCCTTCCTGGCGGCGGTCGCCCCAGCCTGGATCGCCTCCCGGCAGGACGTGGTGGCTGTTCTGGCCGGGCGTCGTGGCGATCGCAGGCCTTCGCTGCGCTCGCCCCTGCTCGGGATCGTTCTGCTCGGGGTCGGCGTCGCCGGTGCGGCGTACGGCGCGGTGAGCGACTCGAACGAAATCCTGATCGCCGCCGCAGCCGTGGTTTCTGTGCTGGGCATGGTCCTGCTCGTCCCGCTGGTGATCGTCGGGGTCGCTGCCTCCTCGAAGAGCCTTCCGTTGGTGATGAGGTACGCCGTCCGCGACGCCGCGCGGCACCGGACCCGCACCGTGCCAGCGGTGGCGGCGGTGGCGGCCACCGTGGCGGGCGTGGTGGCTCTGGGCATCGCGACGTCGAGCGACGAACTGCAGAATCGGGAGGGCTATCAAGCGAGTCTGCCCCCAGGCGTGGGCGTCGCGGTGGCCTACGACCGCGAGCCCGACTGGGCGGCGATTCGTCGGGTGGTGACTCGCGAAGCCCCGGCCGCCGAAGTCGCCGAGGTCGAAGGCATCCCCGAGAACTCTGGCGGCGACTACTTCAGCTTCCGGGTGCGCGTGCGAGGGGAGGGCCCCCTCTCTGAGTCCTACGGTTCACAGGCGGGCTCCACCCTGTTGGTCAGCGACGGGCAACTACTCCCCGTCATTCTTGGACTGAGCGAAGCCGATCGGCAGCGGGCCGAGGCGCAGTTGGCTGCCGGTCGGGTCGTCGCGCTGGCAGATCGGGCCATCGACACCGACGAGGTGCGGCTCATGGTTCGTCGCTACAACGACGAGAGCTCGCAGATCGGTGAGGACACCCGCGTGCGGGTGCCCGGAACGGTGATCGCGCTCGAGGGCAACGGATTGTACGGCGCCCCTCAGGCCATCCTGCCCAGTCGGGTCGCGACCTCGCTCGGCCTCACCGCCAGCACCGTGGGGCTGGCGACGACTGGGGGAAACATCTCGCAGGAGCAGGAGAAAGCGATCACCGAGTCCCTGGGCGCGATCTCCGACTCGACGTACTTCACCGTGGAGAACGGGTACCAGTCGACCGACGAGGCCGTGATCATTCAGTTGGTTCTCGGAGGTCTGGGTGCGGTGCTGATGCTCGGCGGAACCCTGACCGCCACGTTCCTGGCGCTCTCTGACGCGAAGCCCGATCTGGCTACGCTGGCCGCGGTGGGGGCTGAGCCGCGCACCCGGCGAGGGGTGGCGGCGTCGTACGCCCTGGTGGTGGGGTTTGTGGGCGCCCTGCTGGGAGCCGGGGTGGGTTTCATCCCCGGGATTGCGATCAGCTATCCATTGACCCGCAACCTCGGGAATCCGGGCGCCGCCGACCACTACCTAGCAATCCCCTGGATGCTGATTCTGGGACTGGTGATCGCGCTGCCCCTGCTGACTGCAGCCATCATGTGGCTCTCGGCCCGATCTCGACTCCCGCTGGTGGCGCGGCTCGATTGACGAACTTCGTGAGAAAGAATCAGGCTTGACTGTTTGTTGATACGGGGGCATGCTGGCGCCCGTGACGACGACGAGCCGGGTGCCTCAGGAGGAGCGAAGCCGGGTGATGCGCGCTCGGTTGCTCGAGGCGGCGGTGGAGTGCCTGATCGAGCGTGGCTTCAGCGGTACGTCGACCACCCTGGTCTCCGAGCGCGCCGGCGTTTCACGCGGCGCTCAGTTGCACCACTTCCCGAGCAAGAACGATCTCGTGCTCGCTGCGGTGGAGCACCTCACGATCGTCCGGGGCGCGGAGTTGATGGCCGCCGCACAGTCGCTGCAGGAGAACCCGGGGCCGCGCCATACCCGCGCGGTGCTGGAGATGCTCGCCGACCATTTCACCGCGCCGGTCTTCACCGCTGCCCTGGAGTTATGGGTGGCAGCCCGCACCGACCCGACGCTGATGGCCGCGGTCGCCCCGCTCG
>CBDTZB010000484.1:0-2734 GCA_965364795.1 uncultured Nocardioides sp. | reverse complement strand
CTGCGCTGCGGCGGTCTCCGGCTTCACCGACGACTGACCCAACCCGGCTGGTCCCTGCCCTCTGTGGCCCGAGCGACCCTCGCTCGGATCACCGCGAGGATCTGCTGCCGGTGGCCCACGACATCAGGCTAGCAATGGTCGGGCACCGCGGGTTGGCCCGCCGTAGGGGCCGCTTTCTGGCTTTCATCAAAGGCCGACGACCGGTTGAAATGGTGTGTCTTTGTTCAAATGTTCAACTGTGACAACGAACACGCGAAAACACCGCAATCGGCGTCGACGTTCCACAAACTTCGTCGCGATCCGCCGCTTCATCACCTGACGAGGCCGCTCCGCCCGCGACAAAGCCCGACGTGCCCGTGCCAGTCGCGAGAACGTTGCCTGACAAGACATGAGCTCCCGTCCTCGGGCTCGTGCGGACGACCACGGAGGGTGGATTTTCTCACCGGTTCGTCACCGAGAGGCGTAAAACCCTTGACCTCCGGGTGTTCAAGCAGTTATTATCCTGCCACTGCTTGAAATGACAGTACGGCGGAAATGCGCACCAAAGTGAGCGCAAAGTCGCGAAGAGTGAACGCGAGTCTGCTTGGTCGAATGCGACCACCTCTCGTTTAATCAGACTTTGATCGCCCAATGGTCAACATCCGCTGGTGGCGGACGTCGCCGGCGACGGAGGTCCGTCGACGTGGTCCGTTCAGTGGTTGCCGCCAGCGTGAGGTCACGAGGCCTCGTCCTCGCCCTCGCCGTGGGAGTCATGGCGCTTGGTGTGACGGAACTGCGGAGTATGCCCCGAGCCGTGCTTCCCGAGTTCAACCCCGTCGTGGTGGAGGTCCAGACCGAGGCACTTGGACTGTCAGCCCCTGAGGTCGAACAGCTGATCACCGTCCCGCTCGAGCAGGACCTGCTGAACGGGGTGGCGTTCCTGGACTTCATCCGGTCCGAGTCGGTACCCGGACTGTCGAGGATCGAGATGATCTTCGAACCCGGAACACCGTTGGCCGATGCCCGCCAGGTCGTGAACGAACGGCTCACCCAGGCCCACGCGCTGCCCAACGTGTCGAAGCCGCCGCAGATGCTCCAGCCAGTCTCGTCCACCGGCCGGGTGATGATGATCGGGCTTTCGTCAGAGAAGCTGTCGCTCACAGAGCTCTCGCTGCTGACCCGTTGGACGATCCGGCCCCAGCTTCTTGGCATTCCGGGCGTGGCCAACGTGTCGGTGTTCGGCCAGCGCGAGCAGCAACTGCAGGTGCAAGTCGACCCGCAGCGGCTGGACGACAACGACGTGACCCTCGAGCAGGTGCTCAGCACCACGGGCAACGCCCTGTGGGTGTCTCCGTTGACTTTCCTGGAGGCGTCGACACCCGGCACCGGCGGGTTCTTCGACACCGCTACCCAACGGATCGGCGTGCAGCACGTCCAGCCCATCACCGACCCTGAGGGTCTTGCGGCCGTACCGCTGGAGGGCGTGAACGGCGAGCCACAGGCCGATGGGGCCCCGCAGTTGCGGCTCGGCGACGTAGCCGACGTGAGACGAGACCACCAGCCGCTGATCGGCGACGCAGTGCTCCCCGAAGGACCCGGGCTTCTCCTCGTGGTCGAGAAGTTGCCGGAGGCCAACACGCTCGACGTGACCGATGAGCTCGACAACGCGCTCGAGTCCCTGAGTCCCGGTCTGACCGATGTCACGGTCGACTCCTCGTTCTTCCGCCCGGCGCGCTACCTCGAGACATCCACCGACAACCTTCAGACCGGCCTGTTCATCGGGTTCGCCTTGCTCATCCTCGCTCTCGCCGCCTTGCTGTTCAACTGGAGACTCGCCCTCGTCAGCCTTGTCGCCACCACCCTGTCGCTGGCCGCCGCCGGTGCAGTCCTCGCCTTCCTCGGTGAGACCATCAACCCGATGGTGGTGGGCGGCCTCGTGCTGGCACTCGTCGTGGTGATCGACGACGCCGTCGTGAGCGCCACGAGCACGCGCCGACGGCTCGCCTCGGGACCCGACGCAACGACCGATGATCCGGCCGAAGCATCCACGACCCGGCGGGTGGTCGATGCGATCGCCGATACCCGCGGACCACTCCTCTACGGCACCGCCGCCCTCCTGGTTGCGCTGGCCCCGATCTTCGCGCTCAACGGGGAGATGGGGGCCTTCCTGCCACCGCTGGCCCGTGCCTACGCCGCCGCATTGGTGACGTCGATGCTCGTGGGGCTGATCGTGGCACCGGCCTTGACCGTGCTGCTCATGCCGAAGATGGTGTCGGGTGCCCCCCTGCCACCCGTGAGCCGCCTGTTCGGTAGCCGCTATGCCCGTGCCCTGAATCGGTTCGTCCACGTCGGCCGCGGCGAAGGCTCCCGCACGAAGCTGCCGGTTCGGGCTGAGTTCGCCGCCCTGGGCGCGCTCCTCCTGCTCGGAGCAGTGCTCGTTCCCCTGCTCGACCGTGGCGACTCGCTCGTCCCGTCCTTCGAGGACCGGGACCTGTTGGTCCACTGGGACGGGGCTCCCGGCACGTCCCTGCCGGAGATGCAACGCATCACGGCCCGCGCCGGTCAGGAACTGCGCGATCTGCCCGGCGTGGCCAATGTGGGTGCTCATGTGGGTCGCGCGGTGCTGGGTGACCAGATCGTGGGCGTCAACTCCGCCGCGATGTGGGTGAACATCGAGACCTCTGCTGACTACGACTCCACAGTTGCGCAGATCGAGGAGGTGGTGAACGGCTATCCCGGGATCGACCAATCGGTC
>CBDTZB010000483.1:0-2738 GCA_965364795.1 uncultured Nocardioides sp. | reverse complement strand
ATGAAGCTACGCATCTTCACCGAACCCCAACAGGGCGCGACGTACGACGACCTTCTCGCGGTGGCTCTGCTCGCCGAAGAACTCGGCTTCGACGCGTTCTTCCGCTCCGACCACTACCTCGCGATGGGGACCGACGGTCTGCCTGGCCCCAGCGACGCGTGGACGACGCTGGCGGGTCTGGCTCGTGACACGACCACGATCCGGTTGGGCACGATGATGACCAGCGCCACCTTCCGCTATCCCGGTCCGTTGGCCATCCAGGTCGCCAACGTCGACCAGATGAGCGGCGGCCGGATCGAGTTGGGCATCGGCGCTGGCTGGTTCGAAGCCGAGCACGCGATGTACGGCATCCCCTTCCCCGGCACGGGGGAGCGGTTCGACCGCTTAGAGGAACAACTCGCGATCATCACCGGCCTGTGGGGGACGCCCGAGGGGGAGTCGTTCACCCACGAGGGCGAGCACTACCGGCTCCTCGACAGTCCGGCCCTGCCGAAGCCGGTGCAGTCCTCGCCGCCCGTGCTAATCGGTGGTCTGGGCAAGAAGCGCACCCCGGCCCTGGCCGCGCAGTACGCCGACGAGTTCAACCTGCCCTTCGTCGACGTCGAGACCACCGTGGCTCAGTTCGCCCGGGTTCGCGCAGCCTGTGAGGAGCGCGATCGGGACCCGGCGACCATGATCTGGTCCAACGCTCTGGTGGTCTGTGTCGGCAGTGACGAAGCCGAATTCCAGCGTCGCGCCGAGAAGATCGGCCGTGCACCGGATGAATTGCGGGCCAACGGCATCGCCGGAACCCCCGAGGAGGCGCTGGCTCGGATCGAGGAGTACCGCGCAGCAGGATCCGAGCGGATCTACCTCCAGTTCCTTGATCTGGCCGACCTCGATCACCTGCGGTTGGTGGCGGCTGAGGTCATGCCGGGTCTGTCCCGATAGCCTGCGCCCTATGAGTTCTACGGCAGCCCCGTTCGGACGGGTCCTCACCGCCATGGCCACGGCATTCCGCCCCGACGGTGCCGTGGACCTGGAGCAGACCGCCCGAATCGCTACCCACCTCGTGGACCACGGGCACGACGGAGTGGTGGTTTCCGGCACGACCGGTGAGTCACCGACCACGTCGGTCGCCGAGGACGGCGAGATCCTCCGGGCTGTGCTCGACGCGGTCGGCGATCGCGCCCAAGTCGTGGCCGGGGTCGGTACCAACACCACCGCCCACTCGGTGGAACTCGCCGAGCAGGCAGCCGCGCTCGGCGCCCACGGGGTGCTCCTGGTGACGCCGTACTACAGCAAGCCAAGCCCCGCGGGCGTGCTGAACCACTTCAAGAGCGTCTGCGACGTCTCCGACCTGCCCGTCATGCTCTACGACGTGCCGAGCCGCACGGGCACGAAGATCACCATGTCGACGTACGCCGAGGCCATCACCTGGCCGCAGGTCGTCGCCGTGAAGGACGCCGTCGGCGACTTCGCACGCGGTGTCCACCTCACCCAGATGGGGTACGCCGTCTACTCCGGCGACGACATCGCCAACCTCGCGTGGTTGGCCCATGGCGCTGCCGGCTTCGTATCGGTCGCCGGGCATGTCGCCGGCCCGCAACTCAAAGCCATGAGCGACGCTTTCCACGCCGGTGACCACGCGGAAGCCCTGGCGGTCTTCACCCGCATGCTGCCGGCCATCGACGCCGTGATGGGCGTCGAGAACTACGGCGCGACCACGGCCAAGGCCGGTCTTGAGCTCTTGGGCGTGCTCGACAACCGCCGGGTCCGGGCTCCGCTTTTGGCCCTCGATGACGCTGAGGTCGCCGCGCTTCGGCGCGGCCTGACGGCCTCCGGGCTTCTGCCCACCGAATAACCGAAGCCACCTGATCGGTGCGCTGACACTAGGACCGAAGGACCCACGTGAGCCACCCCCACCCAGAATTGACGACCCCACCACCTCTGACGCCCGGTGGCCTACGTGTCACCGCCCTGGGTGGCCTCGGCGAGGTTGGGCGCAACATGACGGTCTTCGAGTACGCCGGCCGCCTGCTGATCGTGGATTGCGGGGTGCTCTTCCCCGAGGACCACCACCCGGGCATCGACCTGATCCTCCCGGACTTCGAGTCCATCAGGGACCGGCTCGATGACGTCGAAGCGTTGGTCCTGACTCACGGTCACGAGGACCACATCGGCGCGACGCCGTACCTGTTGCGCGAGCGGGGCGACATCCCGCTCGTCGGCTCCCAACTGACCCTTGCCCTGCTCGACAGCAAACTGCGCGAGCACCGGCTCCGCGAGACCGTCCACCACCAGGTCTCCGAGGGCGACAAACTCCAGTTGGGGCCCTTCGAACTCGAGTTCGTGGCAGTCAACCACTCCATCCCTGACGCGCTCGCGGTCGCGATCCGCACCGGCGCGGGGCTGGTCCTGCACACCGGCGACTTCAAGATGGATCAGCTGCCCCTCGACGGCCGGATCACCGATCTGCGGGCCTTCGCCCGGCTCGGGGAGGAGGGAGTCGATCTCTTCCTCACCGACTCCACCAACGCCGAGGTCCCCGGCTTCACCACCTCGGAAAAGAACATCGCGCCCGTCCTGGAGCAGGCGTTCGCGGAATCCGACCAGCGCATCATCGTGGCCTGCTTCGCCTCCCACATCCACCGCGTTCAGCAGGTGCTCGACGCGGCAGTCAAAAACAACCGGAAGGTGGCCTACGTCGGCCGCTCGATGGTGCGCAACATGGGCATCGCCCGCGACCTCGGCTACCT
>CBDTZB010000482.1:0-2747 GCA_965364795.1 uncultured Nocardioides sp. | reverse complement strand
GCGCCTCCGCGACCGTCGCCGGTGACGAGCTTCCCCATCCGGTCCCGGACGCGGGAGACGACCTCGTCGGCGATCGAGTCGATGGCGAGCACCACCGAGACAGCCATGCACCGCTCCCCCGCTGAACCGAAGCCGGCGTTGACGGCAGCATCTGCGACCAGGTCGAGGTCGGCGTCGGGCAGCACCAGCATGTGGTTCTTGGCCCCACCCAGTGCCTGAACCCGCTTGCCGTGGGCGGTGGCGGTCTCGTAGACGTGCCGCGCGATGGGCGTGGACCCAACGAACGAGATCGAGGCGACATCCTCATGGACCAACAGGGCGTCGACCGCCTCCTTGTCCCCGTGCAGGACGTTGAACACGCCCTCGGGGAGTCCGGCGTCCGCGAGCGTCTCGGCCATCCAGTTCGCGACGCTCGGGTCCTTCTCGCTGGGCTTGAGGACCACGGTGTTGCCGGTCGCGATGGCGATCGGGAAGAACCACAGCGGAACCATGGCCGGGAAGTTGAACGGGCTGATGACACCCACGACCCCGAGGGGTTGCTTGAGCGAGTAGACGTCGACGTCGGTGGAGACGTTCTCCGAGTAGGACCCCTTCGACAGATGCGGCATTCCGCAGGCGAACTCCACCACCTCGAGTCCTCGGGCCACCTCCCCGGCAGCGTCGGAGAGGACCTTCCCGTGCTCGGACGTCAGGATCGCGGCGAGTTCGTCCTTGCGGGCGTTAAGGCGCTCACGGAAGCCGAACATCACCTGTTGACGCTTGGCGATCGAGGAGTTCCCCCAACCCTCTGCACCCTCGAAGGCTGCTCGGGCGGTCGCCACGGCCAAGTCGACGTCGTCCACCGAGGCGTAGCGCACGTGCTTAGTGACTTCTCCCAGCGCGGGGTCATAGACGGGTCCGCTGCGGGCGGATGTCCCAGGGTGCGAACGGCCACCGATCCAGTGGTCCAGCACCGGGAGGTCGGCAGATGGATCAGTCATGTCACAGCTCCTCGTCCAGCAGGGTGAGTACGTCGTCGTAGATCGCCAACGCTTCAGCAACCTCGTCATCGGTGACTACACACGGGGGCACCGCGTGGATCCGGTTCTCGACCACGAAGGGCAGCAGCCCCCGGTCGAGCATCTCCTTCTTCGCTCGGCCGATGACGGCCGCGCTGACGGGTTCACGGGTCAGGGAGTCACGCACCAACTCCATGGCCCAGAACACTCCCAGGCCGCGGATCTCTCCCACGACCGGGTGTCGTTCGGCGAGGTCGCGCAGTCCTGGACCTAGTACCTCGGCGCCGACCCGGGCGGCGTTGTCCACGATGCCCTCGGCTTCCATCGCGTCCAACGCGGCGACGATCGACGCGGCCGCGAGGGGATGTCCGGAGTAGGTCAGGCCCCCAGGGAAGACCCGTTCGTCGAAGGTGCTGGCGATCTCATCGGAGATCACCACCCCACCGACAGGCACATAGCCGGAGTTGACGCCCTTGGCGAAGGCGATCAGGTCGGGCTTCACATCGAACCCGTCGAAGGCGAACCACTCACCGGTGCGGCCGAAGCCTGCCATCACCTCATCGAGAATCAACACGATGCCGTGTTGGTCGCACAGTTCGCGCACCCCGGGCAGGTAGCCGGGCGGCGGCACCAACACCCCAGCCGTTCCCGGGATCGTCTCCAGGAGGATCGCGGCGATCCCCGAGGGGCCCTCGCACTCGATCACCCGTCGTAGGTGCTGCAGCGCCCGCGCGGACTCCTCCTCGGGTGTGGTGGCCCAGAACTCGGAGCGGTAGAGGAACGGCCCGAAGACGTGCACGTGACCGCGGGCGTACTCATTGGGTACCCGACGCCAGTCGCCGGTGGCGACCACAGCAGCCCCGGTGTTGCCGTGATAGCTGCGGTAGGTCGAGATGACCTTGTCGCGGCCCGTGTGCAGCCGAGCCATGCGCACAGCGTTTTCGATCGCGTCGGCGCCACCGTTGGTGAAGAAGACCTTGTTCATGCCCGCCGGCGCGCGGTCGGTGATCCGCCGGGCGGCTTCCCCTCGACTGAGGTTGGCCGCTGGAGGGGCGACGGTGGCCAGCGTGGCGACCTGCTCGGTGATGGCGCGTACGACGGCGGGGTGCTGGTGACCGATGTTGACGTTGACGAGTTGGCTGGAGAAGTCGAGGTACCGACGCCCGTCGTGGTCCCACACATGCGACCCGAGACCACCCGCGATCGCGATCGGATTCAGCGCCCCCTGGGCCGACCAGGAGTGGAAGACGTGCAGGCGGTCCAGTTCCAGTGCCAGCGCACCCTCGTCCGAATGGGTGTGTGTCTGCGCGAGCGGGTCTCTCATGACTTCGCCTGCACGTGATCCCGCATCACAGGGATGATCTCTTCGCCGTAGACGCGCAGGGTCTCTTCCTTGTTGTCGTGTTGGAGGTAGATCGCGAACTGGTCGACGCCGATGTCCCGCAACGCCTCCAACTTGGCACGGTGCGCCTCAGGAGATCCCAGGATGCAGAACCGGTCGACGATCTCGTCCGGCACGAACTCGGCATGCGTGTTCCCGGCTTGCCCGTGCTCGTTGTAGTCGTAGCCCTCGCGTCCCTTGATGTAGTCAGTGAGGGCCTGCGGGATGTGGCTGCCCTCCTCGGTGCCGCCGTAGCGGGCCACGATGTCGGCGACGTGGTTCCCGACCATCCCGCCGAACCAGCGGCACTGCTCGCGCATGTGAGCCAGCGACTCGGGCGAGTCGTCGCCCACGTAGGCCGGAGCCGC
>CBDTZB010000481.1:0-2751 GCA_965364795.1 uncultured Nocardioides sp. | reverse complement strand
CGGTCCCCGCCGGGGCCGCGACTCGCTGTGTCGAGCGATGCTGACTGAGTCGCACTGGTTCTGATGGACAGTCTGGTCATTGGATTCCCACCGGTTGGTGGGGTCCGTGTGCGGCAGCGTAGAAGGCGGCTTCGTGCTCGGCTGGCGGGACATCGTTGAGCGTTCCGTGGAGCCGCTCGCGGTTGAACCACGTGACCCATCCGAGCGTGGCGAGTTCGAGGTCGTCGATGGTCTTCCACGGCCCTCGGGGCTTGACCGCCTCGCGCTTGTAGAGGTTGTTGACGGACTCCGCGAGCGCGTTGTCATAGCTGTCACCCACCGAGCCGATCGAAGGCGCGGCGCAGATCTCGGCGAGCCGCTCGCCGTAGCGGATGGACGTAAATTGCGACCCGGCATCGGAGTGACACACGAGGCCGTCGAGGCGGGTGCCTCGGTCCCAGCGGGCCATCTCGAGCGCATCGAGGACCATGGTCGTGCGCATGTGGCCGGCGACACGCCAGCCGACGATCATCCGCGAGAACGCGTCGGTGATGAAGCAGACGTAGGCCGCACCCTGCCAGGTCGGCACGATCGTCAGGTCGGTGACCCAGAGGCGGTTCGGTGCGTCCGCGGTGAAGTCTCGATCGACCAGGTCCGGATGCCGGTCGGAGGCCGGATCAGAGATGGTGGATCGCCACTTCTTCGTCGCAGCGACGCCACGGATGTCGAGGATCCCCATCAGACGCCCGACTTGGTCCCGTCCGATGGGCACGCCAGCACGGCCAAGGGCCTTCCACATCTTGCGCACGCCGTAGACCTGGTAGTTCTCGTTCCAGAGCGTGAGGACCATCGGGAGCATGACCGCGTCGCGTTGGTCGCGGGCGGACGGTGGCCTGGTCTTGGCTGCGTAGTACGACGAGGGGGCAATCTGCAGCGTGCGGCAGATCGGCGCGACCCCGAACTCGTCGCGGTGCTGATCGATGTAGTCGACCATCACCGGTGTGGGCGGTCGAGCTCCGCCGCAAAGAAAGCCGAGGCCGACTTCAGAATCGTGTTGGCCCGCTTGAGCTCGCGGTTCTCCTGCTCGAGCTCCTTGATCCGTGCCTGCTCGGCAGTCGTCTCGCCCGGTCGCTCACCGGTATCGATCTCGGCCTGACGGACCCAGCTGCGGACCGTCTCATGCCCGTAGCCGAGCTGCTCCGCGACGCGCTTGATCGTGCCGTACTTCGTCCCGAGCTCCGCCCGCAGCGTCATCACCATCCTGACCGCGGCGGCCTTCTCGTCCGGCGTGTAGCGGCGTGACTGAGGCTTCCCTGACTGTCCAATCGATGGCATGAGTGCTCCTTGAAACCAAGGCTACGACTCTCCATCAGGACCAGTGCGACTCAAGCGGTCCGGTCGCCAACGATTTGCGTCAGGCGGCCGAAGGGCAGCCATGCCCGGCATGTGGCGAAATCCAAGTCAGCGGAAGTCGTACACAACCTGTACCGGAGCACGAACCGTCGCTACTTGAGCACTACTATGCGGTGGGTCATACCATGACGGCTAGCCAGCGTAAGGCCTATGCGGCGAGCGCTGAGGCCTTCAACGGAACGCTCTGCCTGACATGTCAGAGGAGTCAGGGAGGCCAGTTGTCCGCGTTGTCCCGACGAACGGCTCGAAGTCTTGGACTGGACGGTGGCTAGCATGAAGAACACTCCAGTAGAGCTTGCCGAGGCACACATTCGCTGCTTCTGGCCCGAGTCTGTAGTTGACATCTTGTCGTGGTCCAGCGGGCCGATCCAGCGTCAGCTTCCTGGCTTCACTGTGGCACGGGTCGCTCCCGCTGAGGCCGGTGACCCGTGGGTCTTCGTGTCGCTTGGTGACGTGACAAGGGGGCAGGATCGGTCCACCGAGTTCATGTTGCTGACGCCGGACGGGGGGGATGAGCACATCGAGTCACTCGCAGTCGTTTCGTCCTTCCAACAGCTCCATCGCGAGCGAACAGGTGTCGGCGAGATCCTTCGGCTGGGACGGCCTTGGGCGGAGGGGGCGGCAGCGGAGCATTTCGCAGTGTCGCTGCCGTATCCATTCGGCCCGGCTTTCGAGCATGTCAGCCGCGACGGTCTTGCGATCCGACTGCTATGGCTGGTCCCGATCACGCCAGACGAAGTTGACTATGCGCGAAGGCTCGGATTCGAGGCGCTCGAACGGGCGCTCGATGCGGCGCAGCCTCTCATTGTGGATCCCGCCCGAGCATCAGTTGTGAGTTAGCCACGTGGAACAGTGCCAGCCGTGGTTCCGCACGGGAAGGCACAACTGATGGGTAATGCTCAGTGTGACGTCGGCGCGTGGCCATCGTGTCGTCCTTCCTGCTCCGCACAGCGAAGCATCAGACGCACAACCTGTGGACCATTCTCAGGGGGCACCTCACTTTGGGGTTTCGGCAAGCATGTGGGGTCCACCTTCTTGCCAAGGTGGAGGTCGACGGTTCGATCCCGTTCATCCGCTCCACACCGGAACCCCGCTCGATGAGCGGGGTTCCGGCGTTTCGGGACGAGTGTCCGCGGTGCGGGTCATCCCTGACGCCGACTCCATGGTTGGTGCGAGCACGCGGACCTAGCGTCCGAACGGCCCGAACCCGGGGGTCCACCATGGGTCGTCTCGCCATCGCCGGTCGCGTGCTGCTTGCGTTCGTGCTGCTTGCGCCGCTCGCGCACCAGGTCGTGTACGCGCCGCAGCGCAGCGCCGTGCTGACCATGGGCGTGCTCGGGCTGGCCGTGCTGCTGTGGG
>CBDTZB010000480.1:0-2754 GCA_965364795.1 uncultured Nocardioides sp. | reverse complement strand
CCCGTCATGTGCGCGGCACGGGCATCGTGTCGGGTGCGGCGAAGATCGAGACCTCGAAGTCGTGGTCGAGGTAGTGCGCAACCTCGGGGCACTTCGCGTGTTGGCGGAAGTAGTCGTGGACGGTCGGCCCATCCAGTGGCCAACCGTCGATCGGGTGCCGCCAGTTGCACACGACCAGCACCCCGTCAGCGGTCAGGCTCTGCGAGATCCGCAGGTTGAGCAGTTCCAGGTCGCCGGCGTTGAGGAAGTAGGCGAACTCAGAGAGCACGATCAGATCCGGATCGCCCGAAGGCCACTCGGCGGGCACGTCGCGCAGTTCGAACCGCACGTTACTCTGCCCCGCCTCCTGGACACGTCGTGCCGCGAGGTCCAAGGCCGTCGGGCTCGCGTCGACCGCGGTGAGGCGGTCGCACCGGGGTGCCAGGGCTTGCGCCAACGCCCCGGCGGAGCAGCCCAACTCGAAGGCGTGCCGGAAGCGGGGTCGCGGCAGGAGCGCCAGGACGACGTCGCGTTTGCGCTGCTCGAACCAGTCCCGGTCGGTCCCCCACGGGTCGGCGTCGCCTTGATGCAACTCTTCGAAAGCGTTGTCCTGTCCCTCGCTCCGAAAGAAGCTTTCGGTGGCCCCGTCGAAGTGTTGGAGGAAGTCCGGAGTCAGCAGGACCTCGTCGCCGGGAAGGTCCGAGAGTTCGGTGACCTGGCTGACGTGGCAGGCGACCGCCTGTTGCTTGGCCTGGCGCGAGGTCTCGTCCAACTGGAGATGGACAACGTCCTCCCAGGGGGCCTGCTCCGGGGTGGCCCAGTGCCAGAACCAGATGGGGTACTCCCAGTGGTCGGCCCCAGTCCGCTGGGCAGCGATCAGGGCGGCGCGGCCCACGGCTTCGTGATCGGGGTGGCCGTCCTCACGCCAGGGGCTCACCACGGTGCAGTCGCGCCCGTCGCCGATGAGGTCGACCAGTCGAGAGCTGATCAGCTCTTCCGACCCGGCCACCTGGCCGTCGCTGAGGTTCAGGAAGTGGGTCGGCGCCTCGGGGGCCACCACCCGCAACGCTCGGGCCGACTCTTCCAGCCGCCGCTCGGCCAACGCTTCGGGTGGGTGGGTGCGCGAGTCGGGGTGGCTCCCCTCCCCTGCGGTCGCGAGGACGAGTTGGACGTCATGGCCTTCACGGTGGGCCAGAGCCATCAGGCCGGCAGCGCCCAGGGTTTCGTCATCGGGGTGGGCGGCCACCACCAGCACGCGTTGCCGCAGGGTCCGGCCCACCTCCGATGGCGCCAGCAAATCGGCGGTGCCCCAGGACTCGTGGGACCGCCACTGAATGGGCGCGGTCACCGAAGCGGACGCTCCCTCGAACTCGACGCTCACGTCAGCGACCGCTCGCGATCCGCCAGCATCTTGCTCAAGGCGACCGAGTCCCGCTCCGCGTGGTGTTGGCGCAGGTAGAGGTGCAGGCCCGCGACGTGGGCGGCGTACGACGCATCGGTGGCGAGGGGTCCCGGCCCGAGCGCATGGTCGGCGTGCCGCAGGATCGTCTCGGCGGCCTCGAACACGACGTGCCGCACACGGGAAGCCAGCACGGCTCCCTCGCTGCCGCGGGCGCCTCCGTTCTCGATCTCGTGGACCGCCTGGAGCAGGGTCACCCGAGCACCGTGCAGCGCTGCGTCGCAGGCTCCGAGGTGGAGGTGAGCGATCTGGTCCGGCTCGCGGCGGTGCAGGGCAGCGCTGAGGTGTCGTACGACGCGGACGGCTCCTCCGAACCAGACGGCGGCCACTCCCATTCCGCCCCAGGCGAAGCCGGAGCGGCGCAGATACCAACCCGGCTCCCCCACCGGTTCAGCAGGAACGCCTTCGAAGGTGACCGGGGTGCTGTGGACGTCGGACAGTCCGCGGGCCACCCAGGCTTCCGCGCCTCCCGGTTCGGCGCCGGAGTGACCGAGGTCGACGGCGAAGAGGCGACGCTCGTCCCCCTGCCAAGCCGTCACCAGGGCGCTGTTCAACCGGTCGGCCAGCGAACACCACGGCTTCACGCCGTTCAGCTCGAAGCCGTCGTCCTTGGCCGTTGCCTCGAGTCGGACGCCGGGCCCTTCGGCGGCGTACACACCCCAGGAGGTGAAGCGCGGATCGAGGTCCACCTCGGCCTCGGCCAAGATGTTGCGGGCGTCCAGGTCGGGCTCGACAGTGCGGGCGGTTTGCAGGTCGTGAGCGCCCAGCGTGGCCAGGATCGACCACAGCTCAAGAGTCCGACCCGAACCGACCAGCGGGAGGGTCGGTGACCACGTCTCGATGACGGATAGGCCCAGGTCGACCCCGGACCGCTCGTCGGCGGTCAACGACTCGTGCAGGTTGCTCACCAGGCGACGACGGGTCACCACGTCCCGGTGGCTGCCCACCTCAGGATCGTCGAGATAGACCGGTCGATCGAACTCCTCGGGTAAACCCATTCCCGCCCCCCTGGCGCATTGCTGAGGCCTCGATGATCGAAGCGCTGATCGCAGTCAACGCTCTATCTGCGCTCCCCGGAACACCCATCAGGGTGGGTATCGGGCGTTTTGTGTCCGCAGGTCAGCCTTTGGGGTGGTGCGTCCGGGGCGGATCTCGACTACTTGTGGACCTGTGCGGAACAGCAGTCGCGGGGATTCCCTGCGCATCGGGGTGATCGGGCACCTCCGGTTCCCGCTGCGCGAGCCTTTCGCCGGCGGTCTGGAGGCGGCGACGTACGCCCTGGTGAAGGGGTTGGCCGAGCGCGGTCACGACGTCAC
>CBDTZB010000479.1:0-2760 GCA_965364795.1 uncultured Nocardioides sp. | reverse complement strand
TCGCCGACCCGCCCGACTTCCTAGTCCGCGGTTTCGAACACGAGCCGAAGGCCTTCGACCCGGCCGTGACCGTGATCGAGAAGACGCTGGCCCGCGCGACGAGCGAGGGCATCGGCGATCCTCGCCAGCTCGAGCAGATGATCGGACGCGACGTCGCACGGTGGGCCCAACGCGCCTTCCGTCGTACGCCGTTGATCATTCCCATCATCATCGACGCCTGACGGGGAGCGCCTGCTCTGAGCGTTCCAGGAGGGACGCTCAGCGCTCCATGCGGCCGGTGAGCCGGCCGAGGGGGCCGATCCGGCCAGGCGCGACCCTGGCCCAAAGGTCCAGCATCCGAGCGTCGGGGCCCGCGACGACTCGGGCCTTGTCCTTCTCGATGCCGTTGGCGATTCGGCGGGCCAGACCGGCGGGGGAGCGCATCGCGATCGAGGACATCTTCGACTGACCCATCTCGGCCAACTTCGCGCGTTGGCTGCCGCGGGCGCCGTCGGTGATGGCGGTCTTGTGGGCGCCGGGGAAGACGGTGGAGAGGCCGATATCCGTGGTGACCAGCTCAGCGCGCAAGGCTTCGGAGAATGAACGAACCGCGCCTTTGGTTAGTGAGTAGGCCGCGTTGTGGGGCAGCCCGAGCAGCCCGACCATGCTGGAGACATTCACGATGTGGGCCTCGTCCTGCTGACGCAGCAGCGGCAGGAACGCGTGGCAGTTGTTCACGACCCCCCAGACGTTGATGTTGACGATCCAGTGCAGATCCTCCAGGGTCTCCTTCTCAAAAGCCCCAGCAGAGGTGACGCCCGCGTTGTTGACCAGGATGTGACAGGCGCCGTGCTCGGCTTCGACCTCAGCGGGAAGTTCGAGGATCCGGGGAGCGTTGGAGACATCGGCGACGTGGATCGAAGTGTTGCGACCTAGCGCGCGAACCATCCGGGCGGTCTCCTCGATGCCCTCGGCACGGACGTCGACCGCTGCGATGTGGCAGCCGCGACGGGCGAGTTCGAGGGCGGTTTCGCGACCGATGCCGCTGCCGGCACCGGTGATGACCGCGACGCGGTCCTGCATATTGCGCACGTTGAGTCCTTGGGCTGGGGGAGAGACGCGACCGGGAGCGATCGGCTAGCCGACTCTAGTCCACAAAACTGCAACACGTTCTACTTTCGGTCTGGCCATCGCAGGGGCGCTGCGTGAAATGGCAGTATTTCTTCAGAAGAAGTTTTTCGGACGACGGGATCCGAAAGAGGTCAATCACGAGCACGACCGCTCGGGAAGGCGGCAGCCATGACGGCTCCAGTCAGTCCATCCAACTTGAGTGAGGATCGGGACTACTACCTCGGCCGAACGGTCCACCTCGCGATGGTGGCCGCGCTGGGTGGCCTGCTCTTCGGATTCGACACCGCGGTGATCAACGGTGCCGTCGGCGCCATCTCCGACGACTTCGGCGTCGATGGCTTCTTGTTGGGCTTCGTCGTCTCTTCCGCTCTGTTGGGCTGTGTGTTGGGGGCCTACATCGCGGGCCGGCTGGCCGATCGCGTGGGCCGTGTGCGCGTGATGATCCTGGCCGCTCTGTTGTTCCTGATCAGCGCCATCGGTTCAGGGCTGTCAATAGGCGAATGGGATCTCATCGCCTGGCGGGTGGTGGGTGGACTCGGTGTGGGTGCCGCGTCGGTGATCGCACCGGCCTACATCGCCGAGGTCTCGCCGGCTTCCATCCGGGGGCGGATGGGGTCGCTTCAACAGCTCGCCATCGTGAGCGGCATCTTCGTAGCGCTGCTCTCCGACTACTTCTTCGCGACCGTGGCAGGAGGCTCCGGAGAGCCGCTGTGGGGTTTGACCGCCTGGCGGTGGATGTTCATCGCCGAGGTCGTGCCAGCCGTGGCGTACGGAGTGCTGGCCCTGTCCATCCCCGAGTCGCCTCGCTACATGGTCGCCAAGGGAGACCAGGCGACGGCGAGGGAGGTGCTGAGGTCGGTGATGAAGGTGGGCATCGACGAGCGGATCACTGAGATCAAGCGCACGGTGGCCCAGGACCGCCGCTCCTCGTTGGCCGATCTGGTCCGTCCTGGGGGAAGCAACCTGCTGCCCATCGTGTGGATCGGGATCGCGTTGTCGGTCTTCCAGCAGTTCGTCGGGATCAACGTGATCTTCTACTACTCCTCGACGTTGTGGCAGTCGGTGGGGTTCAGCGAATCCGACTCGCTCACGATCACTGTCCTGACGTCAGTGACCAACATCGTGGTGACGCTGGTAGCGATCGGACTGATCGACAAGATCGGTCGGCGGAGGTTGTTGACCATCGGTTCGACCGGGATGTTCGCCTCACTGGGGACCCTCGCCTATGTCTTCGCCACCGCCGCCGAAACCACCACCGAGGCCGGTGAGGTCCAGCCCGTGCTCGGCGACACCGCGGGAATCGTGGCGCTGCTCGCAGCCAACGCGTTCGTCGTCTTCTTCGGGATGTCGTGGGGGCCGGGTGTCTGGGTGCTGCTCGGGGAGATGTTCAGCAACAAGATCCGCAGTACGGCCCTGGGCGTGGCCGCGTCGGCCCAGTGGATGGCCAACTTCGCCATTTCGACGTCCTTCCCGCGGTTCGCGGACATCGGGCTCGGTTTCGCCTACGGCTTCTACGCCTTCTTCGCGCTGCTGTCCCTCCTCTTCGTCTTCTTGCGGGTGCCCGAGACCAAGGGCAAGGAGCTCGAGGAGATGGAGGACCTGGCGGTCTGAGGCGAGAGCATGGAGCCTGCCCTCGTAGACCTCTGGAAC
>CBDTZB010000478.1:0-2760 GCA_965364795.1 uncultured Nocardioides sp. | reverse complement strand
ACTTCGCGTCCCCATCAGGCGAACTTCGCGTCCCCATCAGGCGAACTTCGTGAGTCAGCGGCGGCCGGGGACGATGGCGCGCAGGACACCGATGGCGGCGCCCTTGGTGAAGTTGCCGAGACTGAAGTGGTCATCCCACACGGTGATGAGACCGTTCCGGGCCTCGAAGGTGCCACAGACCCAGAACTCGTTGGCGAACCTGCCGAACTTGATGACGTCGACCCGGTCGGTGAGTACGACGTCGCCCGTGGAGGCGACGTGGTTCAGCCGCGCCTCGAAGCCGATGCGTCGCTTCTCCATGTCACGCAACATGCCCCCGACCCGCTTCTTGCCACGGATCGTCGGGAGACCGGTGTTGCGCCACTCCACGTCCTCGGCCAGCAGGGCTACTGCCTGCTCGGCGGAACCGTCCTCAAGCAGCGTCAGGAATCTGCGGACCACCAACTGGGCATCAGGCACGGCCTCAGTCTACCGATTCGGCCGTACGGCGGATCCGGCGAAGCGCAATCTCGATGATGGCCAAGTAGCCCGGCGCCCAGACCGGCACGTCCATCCCGACGTCGCAGGAGTCGTCGCCGGTGGGGCGAACCCAGTGCCCGGTCGCGGGTACGCCGGCCACTCGCCACCCCCAGCGCAGCTCGGTCGGCGTCTCGGTCCACTCGGTAACGACGTACGGGATCCACAGCCCGACCGGAGGTCGCACCGCCCCCGTCGCGCCGGACTCGATGCGGGTGCCGTCACCGTCGACACGGGCGTCGGTGACCGATGGCCCCCACGAAGCCCAGTGTGTCGTGTCGATCAACTGCTCCCAGGCCGCCGTGGCCGGAGCAGCGACCGAGAGAGACCGCGACCAACTCTTCATCGACTCGACACCTCCACCGCAACCACCTCGAGAAGACTCACAGTGGCGACGCTACCCGGCGCGTGGATCGGTGGTCGTCGACGCGACGCGGTATCGCACGAACGAGGGCACCACCAGTGCTGCGACGACGGTTCCGATCACCACCAGCACCCCACCTCCGGCCGCCGCGGTCGCGGTTCCGACCATCGCGGCGCTCGCCCCATGGAGTACGTCCGCGACCCGAGGACCGCCAGCGACCACGACCAAGAAGATGCCCTGGAGGCGACCGCGCACAGCATCAGATGCCGCGGCCTGCAGCATGCTCATCCGGAACGCTGCGCTGGCCATGTCGGCTGCGCCTCCCACGGTCAACATCAACACGGCCACGCCCAGCATCAGGGTGGGCCACTGCGAAGCCAGACCCACCGCAACGCCGAAGCCGATCATCGCCAACCCCCAGACAACGATGCAGACCACCACGGCCTTTCCGTGAGCGGAGACGTGGGAGACCCAGCCGGACAGCACCCCACCGACGACCGCCCCGATCGGGATCGCGGCGAAGAGCAGGGCGAAGGCGAGTCCACCAGCCTCGGGCCCGCGGAAACTTTCCGACGCGATCTCAGGGAACAGTGCACGCGGCATTCCGAAGACCATGGCGATCAGGTCCACCACGAACGACATCAGCAGCACCGGTTGGGTGCGGAGGTAGACCAGACCCTCGATCACTGATCGGAAACCCGGGGTGCCCAGGGCGGCACCCTCGACCGGCAACGGCGGCAGTCGAATGACCGCCGACAGCGTCGCGAAGAGGGTGATCGTGTCGATCAAGTAGAGTCATTCGAATCCGATGAAGGGGATCAGCACCCCAGCGACGAGGGGTCGACGTACGCCGATGATCCGGTGACGCTATAGATCTGCGCCGGCACCGCCACCACCGTGAGTTGTGCCCCGATCACCGTGACGATGTTCGCTCGCCACAGCCGGCGGAAATGGTCGTTCGCCAAAGGTCGAGTGTCAGCCAGCAGGCTGCGGATCTGCACTCCGAGAACGTACGCGCCTCCTGTCAGGGAGCGCCTCCTGCGGCTCGCCTGCCCCGTGGGACTACTCGCCAGGGCCCGCGATGTTGACCATCCAGGCGACACCGAACCTGTCAGTCAGTTGCCCGAAGGAGTCGCCCCACGGAGCAGCCTCGAGCGGGGCGGTGATTTCTGCGCCGGCCGCGAGTCCGTCCCACCAGCCGCGGAGCACCGCATCTTCGTCTCCGCTGAGGGTGATCGGACCGCTGGCCTGGTCGGAGCCAGGCTGGTCCGAGCCCATCAGGCTCACGCCGTCGTTGACCATCAGGTCGGCGTGCATCACCAGATGGTGCTGGTCCTCGGGCATGCCGAGACCCCCCATGTCGGCGTAGGTCATCACGGTGAGTTCACCGCCGAAGGCGGAGTGGTAGAACTCCATCGCCTCGCGGGCCTGGCCCTGGAAGGTGAGATAGGGGTTGAGGCGCATCGTGGCTCCTTAGTGGTGGACACCTCACGCTAATGTGTTCGGGCCCAACCGGCCAGAGCCACTTCCTCCGGTTAAGACCGCTTCCGTGGGTCGTCCCCGTCGCCCCTTCGTGGTCACAGGGAGCGGGCGTGACGCAACCACAGCGGCGCATTGATCCGTTCGCACAGCGCGATGGCGGCTCTCTTGTGGTTGTCGGCCAGATCATCGGCCCCCATCAGCCGAGCCATCTGGGCGAGGTGGACGTCGACCGGGCCGGCGCCGATGGTGCCGTTGTCGGCGAGCAGTCCGGAGTACGGCGCCAGGGCGTCGTAGAGCACGCGGGCGGCATCGGGTCGCTCAACGCTCTGGCACACGGAGCTGAGGAAGACGACCCCTTGCAGCCACAACATGTCGAGGGGCAACGAGTTGAGATCGGT
>CBDTZB010000477.1:0-2764 GCA_965364795.1 uncultured Nocardioides sp. | reverse complement strand
ACCGAGGCGCTGCCGCCCCCACCGCGTTGAACGATGAGACGTCCCAGGCCGATCGTGGAACACTGCCGCCATGACACAGGCTGACTGGGGAACCCGCGATCCCGCATGGGCGGGCGTCCGTGAGGAAATCTTGGAACTCGAGCAGGGTCCGGTACGCCTGCTGCGAGCCGATGCGCGTGGATCTGGAGTCGACGCCGAGCCCCAGATGCTCGTCCACGGCTTGGGCGGCGCAGCCTCGAACTGGATCGAGGTCATCGCCGGACTCAGTGAGTATGGGCCTGTCGTGGCCCTTGACCTGGCCGGCTTCGGCCACACCCCTGCCTCGACGGGGACCAAGATCAGTGTGGACGGTCATCTGCAACTGGTGCTCGCGCTGGCCGACGCTCTGGGCTGGGACGAATTCGCGCTGCACGGCAACTCGATGGGCGGCCTGATCGGCGTACTCCTGGCTGCGGAGCACCCGGAGCGGGTGACGCGGCTCGTTCTAGTGTCTCCGGGGCTACCCCCGACGTGCCCGTTGCGGATCCTGACGCCCTACCGGGCAACGCTGCACGGCCTGTTGCCCTTGGCGGTGCCTCTTCCTGGGCGCCCGCGGACCCACGCGCTGCTTCGCCTGATCTTCCGGGACCACGACTGTGTGCGGCCCTCGCTCCTCGAGGTGATGGCCTACGACGCTCAGGCCAGCAGTGTTCAGCAGGCCGCGGACCACCAGATGGCGCTGCTTCACTCCATCGGGTCGATCAGCGCGATGTGGATCGACCACCGTCGCGTCTACCGGGCCATCGACGCCATCACGGTGCCCACCATCGTTCTCGGAGGAAGCGCGGACGCCCTGGTGCCCGCGCCAGTCCTGCGCAGGGTGTTGGCCCGACGGCCCGACTGGACCGATGCCGTGATCGAGGGCCGTCGTCACGCCCTGATGCTCGAAAGCCCCGATGAATTCTTGGAGCGCGTCGCAGCCTGGCACCACGAACACAAGTCCGCCGTCGCCTAAATCTCCACGAAGTTCGCCTGATGGGGCTTCGAGGTCCGCCTCATGGGGCTTAGTGCCCCCATCAGGCGAACTTCGCGTCCCCATCAGGCGAACTTCGTGGAGCTATTTGTAGGCGGAAACCTTGAGGACGAATCTGCGGTTGTCGTCGCGTGGCTTGCCCTCGCAAGCCAGGTCCGTGCCGTTGCCGCACCTGGTGCGGATGGAGGCGTTGGCGACGGTGACGAAGACGCGCCGGACGCTGGCCGCGGCGAAGGGGACGCGTGCTTTGCCGGCGCCGGACTTGTTCAGCGGGACCGAGATGCGCCGCAGCCCGTTGCGCTTGGTCACCACGGTGATGAATGCGGCAGGGGAACTGTTCCGGTGGGGGCCCTTCACGGCGACCCGGAGCTTCCACTTCTTGCCGCGCAACGAGCGGGAGGGCTTGAGTCCGATGCTGGTCGAGGCCAGGTGGTCGACCCGGTAGGTCTTGCGGAAGGACGACTTGCGTTTGGTCAGCGTGCGCGAGGCGGCCAGCGGCGAAGCGGGCCACTTGCGTCCCTCGGAGTAGTTACGCGAGGGAAGGGTGTTGGCCGAGGCGTACGCCGCGAAGTTCTTCGCCAGTCCGCCTCGCTTCTTCAACGTAGCGCTCAGGGCCTGTGTCGAGTGGAAGTTACGGCCTGCCCTCGGCTCGGCTGCTCGGGTGATCACCGACTTGACGATGCCGTTGCCGTACGTCTCGCTGAGGAACTGCCAGAAGGCCCACTGTCCGTAGTGGTAGCTGCCGTTCCGCTCAAAGAAGTCCAGCGGCATGCCGGGCAGTTGTAGTTGGCTACGTCGGAGGTACTGCAAGTTGTCGTCCGCGCCGTCGGCGTACCGCTCCTCCATCCAGGCGGCCGTCGACTCCATCAGCCACGGGTCCTCCTTGAAGTCGTAGGCGAACTGGATGGCGTGGAAGAACTCGTGGGCGGCGGTGACCCTCAGGCTCGTGTCCGGATCGGCCCCGCCGAACTCTGCGCTGGCGAAGTCGTTGTCGAGTACGCAGTAGCCGGATGCCACGCTGTTCGTTCCCGGCATGAGGTACTCCGGCACGCAGTACCCATAGATGCCCAGACCGATGTTCTTGAGGTAGACGTCGAACCTGTCGTCGCCGCCGGTGCCCGGTGCGTTGGGTTCCCTGGCCGGGGCACGGTAGCCGAGGCGGCCCACCTCGAAGTCGTAGACCTGTTGCATGATCTGCAGGTTCTTGCGGACCCACGCCAGGTTCGGGGGCGCGTCGGAGGTGCTGGTGACGTAGTGGACACACACCTTCGACGAGCAGGTTCGTTGAGAAGCAGTGGTGTAACCGTTGCGCTGCGGGTCACTTCCACCCTCGCTCGGCCGCGCGAGGAGACCCTGGGCTGTCTCTCGGTCGCTGCCTTGAAGGCGCGGGAGCACGGTGAACAGGTCACGAAGGGCCAACGTGGCGTCCGGCGTCTTCTCACTCGACTCGGCGGTCGGCCGCGACGCGTTGGGGGTGGAGAAGATCTCGACGGCGCGCGCCAACGTGTCCCGCGCCTCCTGATCGCTCGCTGACGGTGCGGTCTGAGCCTCAGCATCCGAAGAGGACTGAGATTCGGCGGGCGCGGCGCTGACGGGAGCGACCAGCAACCCACCGGCCAGCGCACCCGCCGTAAGGAGGGCAGCAACCAGCGATCGGGCAGTGCGGGGCATAGCGTTCCTTGTCCTCGATCTCGGAGCGGCTCAGCCGGTCGAGGAGATCTTTTCGATCAGTGCGGTGGTGGAGATGGCCGG
>CBDTZB010000476.1:0-2772 GCA_965364795.1 uncultured Nocardioides sp. | reverse complement strand
CTTGCCGCGTCCGATGTAGGTGGCGGGGTCGGGCTTCTGACGACGCTGGTAGATCGCCTCGAGCACCTCGGAGCCCGCTGTCTCTGCAAGCAGGGCCAACTCCGCCATGGAGTTCTCGGCGTCCTCGGTGGTGCCCTCGGTCCACACCCCGACCAGCACCACGCGCTCCAAGCGGAGCTGGCGGTACTCGACCTCGGTGATGTCTTCGAGTTCGGTGCGCAGGTTGGCCACCCGGCGCAGTTGGTGCCGCTCAGCGAGCTGCATCGCGCCCTGGGTGGGGTCCTTGAGGTCGTCTTCGGGATCGGGTTCGTCGGCGTAGCCGGACACGAACCCGTCGTCCTCTACGGATTCGTCCCAGTCATCGGTCTGGGCCAACTCGGATTCCAGGGTGAACTCGTCAGCGTTACTCATATGCCTCCAGGGTAGATCTGATTCAACGCTGGGACGAACGACTTTCATCCTTGCTTTCCGCGTGGAGCTCACGAAGGCTCCCTAGACGGGGCGAACCGAGACACCAGCGCCTCGCCGAGGGCCAGCCCGGACAGATAAGCACCTTCGATCTTCGACTGCTGTCCCCACCCATCCCCACAGACGCCGAGGTTGCTCTCGGTCAGGAGGTAGGGCGCCAACCGCTCCCCCGTCGGGCGCGCCATTGACCACCGCTTGACCTTGGTCGAGGTGGGCATTGCGGCGATGCCCAGGCGGGCCAGGGCGGCCGTGAGCGCGGGGGTGGCGGCGTCGGGGTCATCCAGATGCTGCGCCGCTCGCTCGGGCGTGCTGTGAGCGACCAGGACTGGAGCACCGTCACCGCGACGAGAGCCGTCGTCAGCGATCCACGCCAGGTCCGGATCTCCGTTGACGAATGCCCCAGCGAAGTCCCAGGAGCGCTCGGCGTACGTCGCCACGAGGGCCAGGACCGGCTCGGAGACACGGCCGAGGTTCGCCGCGATTGGCTCCAGTCCGGCCCCCAGCAGGCGGGCCGCCTGCCCGTCCGGCATGGCCAGCACCACCGCGGAAGCGGGCGTCGGGTCCATAGCGGGGCCGACCACGCGCAGACCCTCGTCACGGGTCACCTCGGCAACCTCCTGACGGCGTACGTCGAGCCCCTCGGCCAGGTTCTCCACCAGCGTGCGAAGTCCCCCGGGTGTCCCCCACCGGGTCGGCCCAGCCTTGACCTCGGGTGCCTCGTCAGGGGTCAGCACCGCGAAGGTGTCGGTCCAGGGACGCGCCAGACCGGCGTCGCGCCAGCGCTCCACCTGGCCAGCGAAGCGGACGTCGGAGACGGTGAAGTAGGAGGCTCCCAGGTCGACGGGCCGGTCGTCGATGCGCTTGCTGGCCATGCGTCCACCAACGCGGTGGCCGTGGTCGAGCAGCACCACCGGGAGGTCGTGGTCGTGCAGGGTGCGGGCACATCGAACGCCGGAGATTCCGGCGCCGACGACGATAACGGGGTCCATGCTGTTCATCCTCCCAGCGCCCGCCAAGGGGTCGTTTGTACGTCGGCTGCGCAGGCGTCGGCGCCAGGCACACGACCCCACCACACTGAGCCTGCCGCAGCATCTGCGCTACCGCACTTCTTGCGTAGCCGCACTTTATGCGGCACTATGAAGTCATGAGCCCCGACCCCCGATCCCTTGACGCCGTTAGCGCCAGTCTCGAAGCCGCTCGCGGCCTCGAGGCCGACGAAGCGCTTCCCCACCTCCGGGAAGCCGCCGACCGGCTGACTGAGTTGATCGACGAGTCCTTGGCCGAGGCGGTGCTCACCGGAGGGTCGAGCCTCCGCTCAGCGGGCGCCAAGGCTGGTTTGAGCGAGAACGCTGTCGGCCCCCGACTGGCCCGGACCCAGAGCCTCGGCGGGTACGCCAACGACCACGGCCGGGTGACCAAGTCGGCCATCGAGCGGGCGAAGTACGACGCCGAAACGGGGACACCTCGCGCCGCTCCGAAGTCAACACCGATGCGGTTCAAGCCGCGCCGCCCCAGCAACTGAGCAACACCCACCAAAGGAGAGCACCATGACCGACGACGAGTCCGCCACCCCGGCAAACCAGAGCCTGACCCATCTCTACTTCCTTCTCGACCGCAGCGGCTCGATGCAATCGATCAAGCTCGACACCATCGGCGGCTTCGAGGCCTTCATCGCAGAGCAGCGCGAGACCGAGGGCGATTGCCGAGTGACCCTGAACCAGTTCGACACCGACTACGAAGAGGTCTACGCAGACGTCCCGGTCGCCGATGTCCCTCCCCTCGATCTGCAGCCGCGGGGCAGCACAGCCCTCCACGACGCCATGGGTCGGATGATCACCGAGCGCGCCACGGCGCTGGCCCGGTTGCCCAAGGCGCAGCGGCCCGGATCGATCATCTGCGCCATCATGACCGACGGCGGCGAGAACTCCAGTCGGGAGTGGAGTGCCGCCTCGATCAAAGCCCTGGTCGAGCAGCAGACCGCAGCGGATTGGCAGTTCCTCTACATGGGCGCCGACCAGGACGCCGTCGAGGTCGGAAAGGGGCTCGGGGTCTCAGCCGACAACTCGGTCACCTACGCCCGCGGCAAGAGCCGGCAGGCTATGACCAACGCCTCCGGCAAGATCAGCCGTCTGCGTCAGGCCCGCATGGTCGACCCCGGCGCGGCTATCGAAGGATTCACCGAGGCGGAGCGGGTCGAGCTCGGTCAGGACTGAGACCGTGCCCACAACAGACCGGCCCACCGTACGACGTACGGCGGGCCGGTCTGTTGGTTCGGGGCTACTACTTAGGGGGCATCCGGATGCC
>CBDTZB010000475.1:0-2785 GCA_965364795.1 uncultured Nocardioides sp. | reverse complement strand
CGCCGCACCGCTCCTCGACGCGGACTTCACCAGCACCTCCCTCTACGGCGAACTCGCCGAACGATGTGGGGTTCGCCTGACCGGAGGTCGCGAGCACGTGCGCGCCGTCGTACCCACTTCGGCCGAACGGTTGCTCCTCGCCATCCCGGACAACGTCGCGGCGCTCTCGATCGACCGCACCGGTGAGGCGCGCGGTCAGTCGGTGGAGTGGCGCCAAACCGTGGTGCGAGGCGACCGGTTCAGCCTCGTCACCGACCTCGGTCGTGCCGACCACGGGGCGATCACCGTCTCTGACCGGTCTATCTCAGGAAAGGAATCATGACCCTCGTAGTGCTCATCGCGCTCGGTCTGGTGATCGGCGCCGTCCTTGGCGGACTCGGCGGCGGTGGAGCGATCCTGACCGTCCCGGCCCTGGTGTACGTCGTGGGTCAATCAGCCTCTGATGCGACCACCAGCAGCCTGGTCATCGTCGGCCTCACCGCCACCGTCGGCGTGCTGCCATATCTGGCGGCTAAGCGCGTTCGCTGGGGGACGGGTCTCACCTTCGGTGTGGTCGGGCTCCCCGCGGCCTGGGTGGGCACCATCTTGAACCGGCAGGTCGAGGAGGACGTGCTGCTGCTCGCATTCTCCGTGCTGATGGTCGTCGCTGCGCTCGCCATGATTGGCGTGGTGTCACCCGTCAACCACGACTCGGATGGCTCGGAAGGTGACGCGTCGTCGCATCGTCGTCCATCCTGGTTGGCCATCGCTCTCACAGCCCTCACGGTTGGACTCATGACCGGTTTCTTCGGCGTGGGAGGAGGGTTCGTGGTGGTGCCCGCGCTGGTTGTGGTCCTGCGACTGCCGATCCAGCTCGCGGTCGGAACCTCACTGGTGATCGTGGCCCTGAACTCGGCGACCTCCCTGGCTGCCCGAGTCTCCACCGCAAACTTCGATTGGGGTGTGATCGTTCCGTTCACCCTCGCAGCCATGGTGGCGACGTTGCTCGGGAAGCGAGTGGCCGACCGGCTGCCGTCGAGCCAACTCAGGCAGGGGTTCGCCTTCCTGATGATCCTGGTGGCCGCCTATACCGCTTGGGACAGCGCGACCGGGTTGTTCTGATCGCTCGGTACGGTGGCTGACCCAGCCTGAGCCGCCACCCGGGCGGACTACCGAGAGGACCCTCATGTTTTTCGACGCCTTCTCCGACCTAGTTCGCATCCTGGTCGTCGGACCGCTGGCCTACCTGTGGCTCGTGGCCCTGGTGCGGGTGAGCGGAAAGCGAACTCTCGCTCAGCTCAACGCGTTCGACTTCATCGTGACCGTGGCGCTGGGCTCCACCTTGGCGACGGTGTTGCTGAGCAGCACCGTTTCCTGGAGCGAGGGCGCGCTGGCGCTGGGCCTACTCGCCTTGTTGCAGTTCATCGTTGCCGCGATCTCTTCCCGCTTACCCTTCGTGCAGCGCGTCGTCACCTCAGCCCCGACCCTGCTGCTGCGCGACGGACACGTGATCACCGAAACGCTGATCCAGGAGCGGGTGACCGAGGCGAGCCTGAGGCAGGCTGTTCGCGCCGCCGGCATCGGTGGGCTCGAGAAGGTGGCCGCGGTGGTGCTGGAGTCCAACGGCAAGCTGAGCGTGATCCCGGCCAGCGAAGTGGGAAGTGCCTCGGCGCTGGAGGACGTGACCTACTGACTGCACCCCGGCCGCCTGCGAGCCCGAAGCAGGCCCGCTAGGTTGATCGGCCAGCGGAGGGAGACCTCCTCGACTGATCAGGCAACCCACTGCGGACGGGAAAAACACTTCATGCTGTCTCGACTTCGTGCCCAAGGTGACCGGCTGCGCAGCAGCTTGTTCTTCGTTCCCATGCTGTGCGTGCTCGGCGGAGTCCTGCTGGGGGAGGCGATGTTGGGCCTCGACTCGCTGGTCACCGATATCGACCCACGTTGGACCGCAACCGTGGACAGTGCTCGAACCGTCCTCACCACCGTGGCGGGGGCGACCCTGACCTTCGCCGGTATTGCTTTTTCCGTCAGCCTGCTGCTGATCTCGCTGGCGTCGAGTCAGTTCTCACCACGCGTGGTGCACGGGATGTTCCGCGACCCGTTCAACAAGCGAGTGATGGGCCTGGTGATCGGGACCTTCACCTACTGCCTGGTGGTACTGCGGGCGGTGCGCACCCCGCTGGACGAGGCCGAGGCGGTCGTTCCGAGTGTTTCCATTCTGCTTGCGGTGGTGTTGGGCATCGGTTCGGTTCTGGCCATCGTGGCCTTCATCAACCATGCGGCGCACTCGATGGACGTCTCGAAGATCCTGCATCGCGTCACCGAGGAGGCGCTGACCCAGGCCAAGGCCGCCTGGCCCGATCCCGAGCCAGGCTCAGAGGCCCAGTCCGAGGCGGTGGAGAGCGACCCTCTTCCTGAGGGAGCAGTGACGGTGCGCTTCGTCGGGTACGGATGGGTGCAGAACATCGACTACGACCAACTGCTGGCCGCCTTGCCCCCGAGCTCTCAAGCGTGTTTGGAGACCTTCGCCGGTCAGTACGCCATCCAGCACACACCGATCTGTTCTGTCTTCCCGTCTCCGGATGACCCGGACGCCCTGGACCGCGCGGTTCGCGCCTCGGTGATCGTCGGCGAGACCCGCACCCTGCAGCAGGATGTCGCGTACGGCGTGCGCCAACTCGCGGACGTGGCGCTCAAGGCGATGTCGCCGGGCGTCAACGACCCGACGACCGCACATGACGCGATCTCCCACCTCGGTACGGTCCTGAGCGATCTGCTCCGCAGGCAGCCACCGGCTCGTCGG
>CBDTZB010000474.1:0-2785 GCA_965364795.1 uncultured Nocardioides sp. | reverse complement strand
CCGTCGGGCTCGGTCTCGCCGATCTGACGCACAGCGGCACGCAGGTCCCACGAATAGACCACGACCCGAACACCCCGGGCGGTCCAGTGCCGTAGGTCCGTACGACCCGCCCTCGGCGGGGCAAGGGGATCGAACAGCACGATGTCAACGTCGCCGAAGCTGGTCGGCTTAACCAGCCCGATGCTGTCGGAGTAGGGGGCCAGCAAGGCCGAGAGACCCGCACTGACGAGCTCGCAGTCGTCCACCAGCGCGACCCGCAGCGGTTCCACGGGTTGTTGAAGTTTGAGATTCATAATTGGAACTATGGCACGGATAGTTGAACACTGCATCACCCGGGCTCCCCTCTTCTACGCGCCGTCTGCCAGCGCCCTCACCCCGTCGGGTCTGGCGCGGGACACCTCCGCCTCACAGACTGAGACACATGAGCACCAATCAGCGCACCGTCAAGGCCAGCCCTCAAGCCGTGTGGGACGTCCTCGCCGACGGCTGGCTCTACCCATTGTTCGTGGTCGGGGCCTCCCGGATGCGTGATGTGGACAAGACGTGGCCCGCGGTGGGCGCGAAGTTGCATCACTCGGTCGGCGCCTGGCCGCTACTCCTCGACGATGAGACCGAGGTGCTGAAGTGCGACCCCCAGCGACAACTCGTGCTGCGGGCTCACGCCTGGCCCGCAGGCGCGGCGCGGGTGGTGATGACCCTCGAAGCGGACCCGACTGCCACCGGATGCACCGTGGTGAGGATGGAGGAGGATGTGGAGTCCGGACCGGGCCGGTTGCTGCCCAAGCCGGCCCGTGACCTGCAGTTGGCTTGGCGCAACGTTGAGACGTTGCGACGACTGGCCTTCATCGCCGAGCGGCGACCGTGAGCGGTGGGCACGACGCCATCGTGGTGGGGGCCGGGCCCAACGGTCTGGTGGCCGCCAACCACCTGGCCGACCGGGGGTGGTCAGTCCTCCTTCTCGAAGCCCAGTCCGAGATCGGTGGCGCCGTTCGCAGCGACCGGGAGCTTCACCCCGACTTCGTGCACGACACGTTCAGCGCGTTCTATCCGTTGGCTGCCGTCTCGCAGGCCATCACCTCACTACGGCTCGAGGACCACGGCCTGCGGTGGACCCACGCACCTGCGGTTCTGGGACACCCCTTGCCCGACGGCAGCTGGGCGCTCCTACATCGCGACCGAGAGATCACCGCGACCCTGCTCGACGACCGGCAAACCGGCGACGGTGACCGATGGCTCGACCTGTGTCAGACCTGGGACGTCATCGGCGAACCCCTGATCGAGACTCTGACCGGCCCTTACCCACCGGTGCGGGCCGGTCTCAAGGTCGCCAACGGCGTACGCCGCGCGGGTGGCCTTGATGTGGCCCGCCTGTTGGCCACGCCGGCAGCCTCCCTGGCTCGGGAGGTCTTCGAAGGCGTCGGCCCCGGACTGCTCATCGCCGGCAACTCCGCGCACGCCGACCTCCCTCTCGACTCCCCCGGCTCAGGGGCCCTCGGTCTGCTGCTGACCATGATGGGACAGACCGTGGGGTTCCCGGTCCCCGTCGGCGGAGCGGGGGAACTCACTGCGGCGATGGGTCGGCGATTGGTCACCCGCGGCGGCGTCATCGTCACCGACGCGGAGGTCACGGACATCGAGGTCATCGATGGTCGGGCCAGCGCGGCCATCACCACCGACGGCACCCGCCATCAGGCCCGACGGGCGGTGCTCGCTGACGTCTCAGCTCTCCACCTCTTCAACCGTCTGGTCGCGCCCGAGCATCTTCCCGCCCGGCTGCGCCGCGGGATGAGTCGTTTCGAACTCGACCCAGGCACCGTGAAGGTCGATTGGGCTCTGAACGGACCAGTGCCGTGGCAGACAACACCGCAGTTCGCGGCGGGAACCGTCCACATTGGCGCATCGGTTGAGGAGATGACCCGGGCCCTAGCCCAGGTCGGCTCCCGAACGATCCCCGAGCAGCCCTTCCTCCTGACCGGCCAGATGACCACCAGCGACCCCGCCCGCTCGCCCTCTGGCACGGAGTCCATGTGGGCCTACACCCACGTTCCCCAACCGCACCCGTCCGTGCGTGACGGAGGCGACGGCTCAATACGCGGCACCTGGGACCGGGCCGACTGCGAACGGTTCGCCGATCGCATGCAGACCCGCATCGAGCACCTCGCACCCGGCTTCGGCTCCCGGATCATCGCTCGCCGGGTTCTTGGCCCCCACGAGTTAGAGGCTCGCAATGCCAACCTGATCGGGGGCGCCATCAACGGTGGGACCTCCCAGATCCACCAGGAATTGATGTTCCGGCCGGTGCCAGCCATGCGTGGGCGACCCGAGACAGGGGTTGCTGGGCTTTATCTCGCGTCTGCCTCAGCGCACCCCGGTGGCGGCGTCAACGGCTCCGCCGGCGCCAACGCCGCCCGGGCCGCCGTCCTGCACCACAGACTGCGATGGGGGCGTCGCTGATCCGCCGCCCCATCCCATCATGAGAGCAGAGTCACCGCCGAGAAGTTGGACGCAGACGCCACCCGCCGCGACGATGTGACCGTGAAGGCACTTCTCCTGGAGAACATCCACCCGGTCGCCGTCGAGACTCTGCAGCGTCAGGGGTTCGAGGTCGACCTGCGTGCGTCCGCGATGTCCGAGGAAGAACTGGTCGCGGCGCTGCCCGGGGTGAGCCTCCTGGGCCTGCGTTCCAACACCAACCTCACCAAGCGCGCCCTGGAGGCGGCGCCCGACCTTCTGGCCGTCGGGTGCTTCTGCATCGGCACCAACCAGGTCGACCTGGTCGCCGCCG
>CBDTZB010000473.1:0-2788 GCA_965364795.1 uncultured Nocardioides sp. | reverse complement strand
GCTGCGGGAATAGTTTGTGGCATCACACCTCCGGTCGACCGGCGTCGGTCCCAACCAAGCAATTGCTTGGTAGGGTAGCAGTTGTGGATCTGACTTACTCCGATGAGGACGAGGCGTTCCGGACTGAGATCCGGACCTGGCTCGATGAACATCTGACCGGGCCGTGGGCCGAGCTCAAGGGGCTGGGAGGTGCGGGCCGCGATCACGAGCGCATCGAGGACCGGCTGGCCTGGAACCGCTACCTAGCCCAACACGGCTGGACGTGTGTCGGCTGGCCCAAGGAGTACGGCGGCCGCGGGCTGAGCCTGTGGCAGCAGGTGATCTTCCATGAGGAGTACGCCCGCTCCAACGCTCCAGCGCGCGTCAACCACCTCGGCGAGGAGTTGCTCGGACCGACCCTGATCGCCTTCGGGACCGAGGAGCAGAAGGCCCGCTTCCTCCCCCCGATCGTGGCGGTGGAGGAGTTGTGGGCCCAGGGCTACTCCGAACCCAACGCCGGGTCCGACCTGGCCAACGTGCAGACCAAGGCTCGCCTCGACGGCGAGGAGTGGGTGATCGACGGTCAGAAGGTGTGGACGTCCAACGCGCACTTCTCTCAGTGGGTCTTCGTCGTGGCGCGCAGCGAGGCTGGATCCTCGCGACACCACGGATTGTCGTTCCTCCTGGTCCCGCTGGATCAGGCCGGCATCGAGATCCGCCCCATCGAACAGCTCACTGGCGGCTCGGAGTTCAACGAGGTCTTCTTCACCGACGCCCGAACCGCCGCCGACCTCATCGTCGGCGAGCAGGGCGACGGCTGGCGTGTGGCCATGGGCCTCCTCGGTTTCGAGCGCGGTGTCTCCACGCTGGCCCAGACCGTCGACTTCTCTCGGGAACTCGCTGGAGTCATCGAGCTGGCGCGGAGCAACGGATCTCTTGAGGATCCGGTGCTGCGAGACCGTCTGGCTCGCCTGAAGGTGGAGTTGGAGGTCATCCGTTCCAACGCCATGCGCGGCCTGTCCTCGGTCGACGGTGGCGATGACTCCTCCGCCGGCGGTGGCGCTGGCTCGATCTTCAAGCTGGCCTGGGCGAACTGGCACCGTCGCCTCGGTGAGGTCGCCATGGATGTCGCGGGCCCATCCGGCCTGCTCGCCCGCGACAGCATTGAGCCCTACGACCTCGACGAGTGGCAACGGCTCTATCTCTTCTCCCGCTCGGACACGATCTACGGCGGCAGCGACGAAGTGAACCGCAACATCTTGGCTGAGCGCGTGCTCGGTCTTCCCCGCGAGCCGAAAGGCGCATCATGACCAGCACCCGTCCCGAACAGCCCACCCCCGACTACGTCGAGGCGCACAACCTCCTCGCCGGAAAGGTCGTGGTTGTCACGGCAGCGGCCGGAGCCGGCATCGGCGCCGCGGTCGTCCGACGGGTCCTCGAGGAGGGCGCTAAAGCGGTCGTCTTCAGCGACACCCACGCTCGTCGACTCGCCGAGGCCGAGACCGCGTTGGCCGAGGAGTTCGGTGCGGACCGAGTTCGTCAGCTTGTGTGCGACGTGACCGACGAGTCCCAGGTGGTCGCCCTGCTTGACGCTGCCGAGGAGTTCGGTGGGGTCGACATCATGATCAACAACGCAGGCTTGGGCGGGACCGCCAACGTGCTCGAGATGACCGACGACCAGTGGTCGAAGGTCCTCGACATCACGCTGACGGGAACCTTCCGCTGCGTGCGCGCCGCCGGACAGCGCTTCGTGGCGAACAAGACCAAGGGCGTGATCATCAACAACGCCTCCGTCATCGGGTGGCGCGCCCAGGAGGGGCAGGCTCACTACGCCGCCGCCAAGGCCGGCGTGATGGCGCTGACTCGCTGCTCAGCCCTCGACCTGGCCCCGCACGGCATCCGGGTCAACGCCGTGAGCCCGAGTCTGGCGATGCATCCGTTCCTGGCCAAGGTCACCTCGGACGAGCTGCTCCACGAACTGAAGCAGCGTGAAGCCTTCGGCCGCGCCGCTGAGCCTTGGGAGATCGCCAACGTGATGGTGATGCTCGCCAGCGACTACGCGTCGTACATGACCGGTGAAGTGGTGGCCGTAAGCAGTCAGCAGGCCTAGGTGGTCACGACAGGCGGGTTGGCCACGCGTCGCGAGGAACTCCTCGCGATCGCGGCTCGACTCTTCGCGGAGAAGGGCTTCAAGAACACCACCGTCCGTGACATCGCGGAGGCGGCGGGGATTCTGTCCGGGAGCCTGTATCACCACTTCGACTCCAAGGAGTCGATGGTGGACGAGATCCTGTCGACCTTCCAGGCCGAACTTTTCGGTCGGTATGACGAGATCCTGGCCAGCAAGGACAACGCCCGGACCCGTCTAGAAGCGGCCGTCCGGGTCTCCTTCGAAGCTATCGATCGACACCCGCACGAAGTGGCGATCTTCCAGAACGACGCCGACTACCTCGGCGGGTTCGAACGGTTCGCCTACCTCGCCGAACGCAACGAGCAGTCCCGCAACGTGTGGATGACTCTGCTGCGGCAGGGGGTGCGCTCCGGTGATCTGCGCAAGGAACTCGACATCAACCTGACCTACCGGTTCATCCGCGACACCGTCTGGGTGGCCGTGCGGTGGTACCGACCGACTAAGAAGCTCACGCACACCGACATCGCCAACCAGTACCTCCAGATCCTGCTCGACGGGATCGCTCGACCGACTTCGCCCGCCAAGCCGTAACAACCCTTCAACAAGGAGCATCATGTCTGAGGCTTACATCATCGACGCCGTCCGTACCCCTGTGGGAAAGCGTGGTGGCGCCCTGTC
>CBDTZB010000472.1:0-2788 GCA_965364795.1 uncultured Nocardioides sp. | reverse complement strand
CGTCCTTCCTCAACCACCGGACCGACCGCACCGCGTCCTTCCTCAACCACCGGACCGACCGCACCGCGTCCTTCCTCAACCAACGGACCGACCGCACCGGGTCCTTCCTCAACCACCGGGGAGACCGCGGCGGCGATGGCCTGGTAGTTGACCTTGCCGGAGGTGAGCCGGGGCAACTCGGCCAACACCAGGACGGTGACGCCCGAGGGAGGTAGACCGAACGCCTCGCCGACCAGGCGCAGCACCAGGGCAGGGTCGACGGGTCGCGCGGCCGAGCAGACCGCGAGCACAACACGGTGACCGCCGTCAGCCGCGGCCACGATGACCCCCTTCTCGGCGAGAGTGCGCTCGATCTGGTCGAGGTCGAGGCGCAGACCGAAGACCTTGGCCAGCCGGCTGGATCGACCCACGATCTCGAAGAGTCCGTCGGGGCGAAGACGAGCCAGATCGCCGGTGCGGAGGCTCTCGACCTCCCGGCCAAGCGACAGATCCGCGGAGCTTTCGGCGTACCCCAGCATCACGTTGGGGCCGGAGTAGATGAGTTCGCCGGTGGCGTCGTCGACCTCGAACCGACCGCCGGGGATGGGAACCCCGATCGAGTCCGGCGCCGTCGCGGCCAGGTCGGGTGGCAGGTAGGCCATCCGCGCGGTGGCCTCGGTCTGGCCGTACATCACGAAGAAGTCGAAGCCTCGGCGTTGACCCACACCGGCCCAGCGACGTACGCCGTCCGGGACCATCCGCCCGCCCGCCTGGGTGACCTGGCGCAGCCGGGGCAGATCGCGCTCGGCCCATCCTGAGCGTTCCAGGAGGTCGAAGGTGTGCGGCACCCCGGCGAACGAGGTGGCGCCCGCCCGCTCGAACTCGTCCCAGAAACAGGGGGTGGCCACGGAGCGGTCGGTCAGCAGCAGCCCCGCTCCTGCGAGCAGATGGCTGTGCACCACGGACAGTCCGTAGCAGTAGTGCATCGGCAAGGTCGTCGCCGCGAGGTCGTCGGGACGCAGCGCGAGGTACTCCGCGATCGCTCGGGCGTTAGCCAGCAGGTTTTCTCTGGACAACCTCACCAACTTCGCCGATCCGGTGGTTCCGGAGGTCGACAGGAGAATCGCCAGGTCGGGGTGCAACTCATGCGCCGTGCCGCTACGCCGCTCGGTGATCTCGGCCCCGGACGCCACCACGTCGACGTCGAAGCGATCGACCAGCGCTTGTCCCCGTTCGGGAGCGGTGAGCAAAACGGGGTGTCCCCCGGCGAGGGCGCCGAGGTAGGTGATGACGGTGTCGGCGTCGTTACAGGCCTCGATCAGAACAAGACGTCGAGTGCTGCCGAGCCGCTCGCAGACGTCAGCCACCCGGTCAGCCAGGTCGGCGTACGACAGCGACCCTCCGGGCGCGGATTCTCCTACCAAAGCCGCGCGCGTCCCGCGTCTGCGCAGGGCCTCGACCAACCCCTCACCGCGCCCCACACCGAGCACCCCACCAGCGGAGGGGTTGGCGTCCGGTGGAACCACCGGGAGGTCGAGGTCAGGCACGAGGGTTATAGTAAAGGTAAGCCTTACCTACACATCAACTTCTTGACGCACCATTAACTCCCGACGTTCCAGGAGCCTTCCCCATGTCTTCCCCTCGTACCCGCCTGCGCCTGCTCGCTGGCCTGACCGGAGCCGTCCTCGGTTTGTCCGTGTTGACGGCCTGCGGCGACGACGGGCCGTCCCTGGTGATCTACAACGCTCAGCACGAGCAGTTGATCGATGCGATCGCCAAGCAGTTCACCGAGGACACCGGGATCGAGTTGCAGTTGCGCGACGGGTCGGACCTCGAACTGGCCAACCAGATCGTCGCCGAGGGCGACGCCTCACCGGCTGATGTCTTCCTGACCGAGAACTCGCCCGGCATGTCGCTGGTCGGCGGCAACGGACTCCTCGCCCCCTTGGACCAGGCCACCCTGGACATGATTCCCGCGCAGTACCGTCCGGCCGACGGCACCTGGACCGGCTTCGCTGCCCGCTCCACGGTGGTGGTCTACAACACCGACGCGCTCACCAACGCTGAGCTGCCCGACTCGCTGCTCGAGTTGGCCGAGCCAGAGTGGGAGGGTCGGATCTCCTTCTCCCCCACCGGAGCTGACTTCCAGGCCATCGTCAGTGCCGTGCTCGCCACCGAGGGCGAGGAAGCCACCCGCGCCTGGCTGGCTGGCATCAAGCGGAACGGAACGGTCTACGACGGCAACAACGTCGTCCTCAAGTCGGTCAACTCCGGTGACGTCGACGCCGGCGTGATCTACCACTACTACTGGTACCGCGACCAGGAGGAGAGTGGTCAGGACTCCGACAACTCGGCCCTCCACTTCTTCGGCGACCAGGACCCGGGCGCCTTCCTGAGCGTCTCGGGCGCTGGTGTTCTGGCTAGCAGCGACGACGCAGCGGACGCTCAGAAGTTCGTCCAGTACCTCACCTCCGCCGCGGGGCAGCAGATCATCGCTGACAGCTACGCTTTGGAGTACACCCTCAACCCGGACGTCCCGCTCGAGCGGGACGTCAAACCGCTCAGCGAACTCGACCCGCCGACCGTCGATGTGGCCAGTCTCAACGGCCCAGAGGTGGTTGATCTGATGGAGGAAGCCGGCTTCCTGTGAGCCTGCTCGTCCCTCAGCGCTCTGACATTGGTGACCTGACCGAACCTGGGCGCCCGACTCGCCGCGAGCAGCACGGCCTTCCACCCCTCTTCCTGGCGCTCGTCGGGATCACGGTCGCGCTGATGACCCTCGTGCCCCTGGGGTACGTCGTGGTGTCGG
>CBDTZB010000471.1:0-2814 GCA_965364795.1 uncultured Nocardioides sp. | reverse complement strand
ACGCGAGACGCACCTGCTGGTAGCCGCCCGGCGACTCGAAGGCCCGGTGCGGGTCGCCACCGATCAACGGCAGCCCCGACGCCGTTCGATCACCACCCACCGCCCAGGCGTTGCTGCCCGACAGTGTGGGGCCCTCGTGAGAGATCAACTCGGCCTGGGAGCCCAGGACCACGTGCGCATGGCGACGCCACACCTGGTTGCCGGCGTTGGCGAAGAGGATGTGCTGGGCGTGGAAGTTCGCCAACGGCATCCACTCGGGCCAAGGCTTCGGCTCGTGGTCGAGTTCGGCGAACTCCTGAGTGGCTGCGTGGAGGTGCGCGTTGAGTCCCTCGACGTACGCCGCGACGAACCCCTGCGACTCCTCGGTGAGCCGGTCGAACGCGCGCCGCGCGGTGTCGACCACGTGCGCCCGGGCCGCGAAGTCATCCCAGGCGCGACCCGGTTCGCCAAACACGCTTGCGGTGGTCCCTGTGGCCCGCAACCGCAGCCACTCGAGCTGCCAGGAGCGATCGATCGCGGTGGCTGCTCCGTGGCCGTGAGCGACGTCGAAGGCGGATCCGCCCCGAATGTGCGGGACGCCGTAGACGTCGCGGTAGATCTGGCTCACCAAGCAGACCCTAGCGGCGGCCCAACTGCCACTCTGTTCGAAAGCTCCGCCATGAGAGCTTCGCTAGGCCTCCGCCGCATCCGCCGCTCGGGCTGGTGTGTGATGCTGGCAACGAAGGTGAAAAGTTTGATCTTTCGCGTCTACAGTGCCGACCGACAGATTCAGGGCTAGATTGCATAGGGTGAACACTCCCCCCATGTTCGACGTTGTAATCGTCGGCGGTGGACACAATGGCCTGGTCGCAGCCGCGTACCTAGCCCGTGCCGGCCTCGACGTAGTCCTTCTCGAGCGCCTTGACCACCTCGGTGGCGCAGCTGTGTCCTCTCGCGCCTTCGACGGCTTCAATGCCGATCTGTCTCGGTACTCCTACTTGGTCTCGATGATGCCCGACAAGCTCATCGACGACCTGAACCTGAATATCCGCTTCGGATCGCGCAAGACCGCGTCGTACACCCCCTGGACGCGGGACGGCCGATCGGGCGGCCTGATGGTCGAACACGAAGAGGGCGCCCTCACGCGCGAGTCATTCCGAGCCCTGACCGGCTCGGACGACGAGTACGACGCCTGGCGCGCCTTCTACGCTGAAGTCGGTGAGCTCGCGGCCGTCGTGGCGCCGACCCTGATGGACCCGCTGCCGACCGAACGCACCATGCGCTCCCAGGTCCGCCCGGAGATCTGGCAGGACATCGTGACGAACCCGTTGGGCCAGACGATCGAGTCGCGTTTCAAGGACGACACCGTTCGCGGTGTGGTGGCGACCGATGCCCTCATCGGCACCTTTGCATCTCTGCACGACCCGATGCTGATGCAGAACCGCTGCTTCCTCTACCACCTGATGGGCAACGGAACCGGCGAGTGGCGCGTCCCCATCGGAGGGATGGGTGCCGTCACCGATGCGTTGGCCAAGGCCGCCGTCGACGCCGGGGCCGAGCTGGTGACCGGCGTGAACGTCACCTCCATCGACGCAGGCGAGGATGAGGCGGAGGTCACCTGGTACACCGGGCAAGAGACCAACACGATCCGGGCCCGCCACGTGTTGGCGAATGTCGCGCCGTGGGTGCTGCAGTCCCTCCTGGGCGGCTCCGCGGACCCCGAAACCAAGCCCGAGGGTTCGCAACTCAAGATCAACTTCTTGCTCGACCGGCTGCCGAAGTTGAAGTCTGGAGTGGACCCCGAGCTGGCGTTCGCCGGAACCCTGCATCTCAACGAGGACTACACCTCCCTCGAACGGGCGCACCACCAGGCTTCCCGGGGGAAGATGCCCACCGCGTTGCCCGGCGAGGTTTACTGCCACACGCTGACCGACCGGTCGATCCTCGGTGACCTCTCCGACAACACCCACACGTTGACGTACTTCGGCATCCACACCCCCGCATCGCTCTACAAGTTCGACCCCGTCAGCACCAAGATGCTGGCCGTGGGCCGCGCGCTGGAGTCGATCAACGAGGTCCTGGCCGAGCCGATCGAACGCTGCGTGACCCGTGACGAACACGGCCGCCTCTGCATCGAGGTCAAGACTCCGCTCGATGTTGAGCGTGATCTCAACATGCCCGGTGGCCACATCTTCCACGGCGACCTGGACTGGCCCTGGGCCTCGAACCGCGCGCCGATGGACAAGCCCAGCCAACAGTGGGGCGTAGACACGGGCATCGGATCGGTGCTGCTATGCGGCTCCGGCGCCCGCCGCGGCGGCGCAGTTTCAGGTCTGGGCGGACATAACGCGGCCATGGCCGTATTGGCCGACCGGGCCTAGGCCGGCCACACGTACGCCCGATTTTTACCCCTCGTCAGTCGCCTGCTAATCTTGCGACTGCTTCACAGCGGGCGGCATTAGCTCAATTGGCAGAGCAGCTGACTCTTAATCAGCGGGTTCGGGGTTCAAGTCCCTGATGCCGTACAGCCGAACAGCAGGTTCGAGGCCCACCACGGAGAGATCCGGGTGGGCCTCGACTGCTTTGCGATACCTACAAGACTCAGTTGAGGTCGACCTGGACCGCGGTCCAGTCGTAGGTCAGCGTGATCTCATTGTTCGCCGCGCGGCAGTTCAAGGCCAGCGTGGTTGCGTCTGAAATGTTCGACACGATGCCGTGCATGGTGACCTGGGCGACTCCGGCAGGCATATCGACGCCTTGGTTGACGATGCTCACGTTGCCGCCGCCACCGCCAACGATGTCGCAGTAGAGGTTGTCGCCGGGGTTGCCCACGCG
>CBDTZB010000470.1:0-2816 GCA_965364795.1 uncultured Nocardioides sp. | reverse complement strand
CGGGCGGGTATTTGAACGCGATCGCCCACCGGGGCGCACGGCTCGTCGAGCCCATCCGGCGCTGCGCGGTGACGTCGTCGACCTTGATCACCACGCCGTCGATCTCGTGCTCGACGTCGTGGCGATGCTCACCGTAGAACTCGATGAACTCGGTGACTTCGGCCAAGGAACCCAGGACTTTGGCGCGTTCGGAGGTGGGGAACCCCCAGACCTTCAGGGCGGCGTACGCCTCGGACTGAGTGGCGGCGGCGAAACCCTCCCGGTAGCCGATGCCGTGGCAGACCATGCCGAGGTCGCGGGTCGCCGTGACCCGGGGGTCCTTCTGCCGCAACGAGCCGGCGGCGGCGTTGCGGGGGTTGGCGAACATCGGCTTGTCCGCATCCAGCATGGTCGCGTTAAGACGGTCGAAGGCCGCACCGGGGAGGAAGACCTCTCCGCGGACCTCGATGACGGCCGGGACGGGGTGTTCCTCGGTGCCTTGGATGCGGTGTGGGATCGAATCGATGGTCTTGACGTTCGGGGTGACGTCCTCGCCCGTGGTCCCGTCGCCGCGAGTGAGTGCCCGCGTCAGCCGGCCCTTCTCGTAGAGCAGGTTGATGGCCAGCCCGTCGACCTTGAGCTCACACAGCAACGCAGGGTCGGTGACGCCCTCGCGAGCGAGACGTTCGTGCCAGGCCACGATCTCTTCGGCCGAGAAGGCGTTATCGAGGCTCTCCATCCGCGCCAGGTGTTCGACCGGGGTGAACTCCGTAGAAACCGATCCTCCGACCTTCTGCGTCGGGGAGTTGGGGGTGCGGAGGTCCGCGAACTCCTCCTCCAACTCCTCGAGACGACGCAACCGCTGGTCGTAGTCGGCGTCCGACAAGGTCGGTTCGTCGCGGACGAAGTAGCGCCACCGCGCGTCCTCGATCTGTTCGGACAGGAGTTGGTGTTCTTCGCGCGCCGCGTCCGTGGCTGGGGTGGGCTCGTCCATGAGGAGTATCTTGCCGTCCGCCTCCGACGGTGTGGTTCACGCCTCAACGAAACGGGCAATCCGGAGGACCGGTTCGGTCCGAATCACTCGCATGCCTCCTCTTGACGACCCTGCGATCTCCCCCAGCCTGACGCGGCGCGACGTCGAAGGCGCTCCCCGCGCCCTCATCTTGATGTTGCACGGCGGCAAGCAGGCCAGCACGCAACCCGTCGACCACCGCAGCGCCTCATGGCGTCGATCTGCCGCCATGCAACGTGCGGTGACGCCCCGCGCCCACGAAGCCGGCGTCAGCACGTGGCTGCTGCGCTATCGCGAACGCGGATGGAACGGTGGCTCGCCGGTGCGCGACGCCCGCTGGGCGCTCGACGAGGTTCGACGCCAGCACGGCGAGGTTCCGGTGGTACTACTGGGCCACTCCATGGGCGGCCGCACCGCGGTGCACGTAGCCAACGACCCATCGGTCGTAGGCGTCGTTGCCCTGGCGCCGTGGTTCTCTCCCCAGGACCCATCCGACACCCTGACCGGCAAGCACCTGCGAGCCGCTCACGGGCGCACCGACAAAATCACGTCGTTCCGGATGACCGATGCTTTCGTGCAACGGGCCGAAGCGGCCGGTGCAGCCGCGTCGCTGACCAGCATGGGCAGTGTCGGTCACTACATGCTCCGCAAGATCGCCACCTGGAACGGCTTCGCGGTCGACAACTCACTCGAACTCCTGGACGCGACGGCGACGAACAAGATCCAGCAAGACGGAATGAACCGATAGACACTGGGGTTCAACACCGGGAGTCGCTCGGCTCCACCCACGCCAGAAAGTTGCGCCATGACCCACCTCGACCAGCCCCCCGCGAACAAGCAGGGTCCCGACGAGACGAACGGGGTGGCCGGTCGCCACCTGGGTTGGGCTCTGGCGCTCATCTCCACCGCGCAACTGATGGTTGTCCTCGACGGCACGATCACCAACATCGCCCTGCCTTACATCGGGCGCGACCTGGACGTCACCCAGGCGAACCTTTCCTGGATCGTCACCGGCTACGCACTGGCCTTCGGTGGCCTTCTCCTGTTGGGCGGCCGTCTGGGCGATCTCTACGGCCGCCGCCGCATCTTCATGACCGGCCTCCTGGTCTTCGCCTTCGCCTCACTGGTGGGCGGCCTGGCCCAGAACGAAGCGATGCTCCTGGGTTCGCGAGCACTCCAGGGACTGGGCGCCGCGATGGCCGCTCCCACCGCCCTCGCTCTGATCACCACGACCTTCCCCGCCGGCCCCAAGCGCAACCGTGCCTTCGCGGTGTACGCCGCCATGTCCGGAGCCGGTGCCGCCATCGGCCTGATCCTGGGCGGCTACCTCACCGGGCTGGAGAGCCTCGCCGGTTTCGAGTTGAGCGGGTGGCGGCTCACCTTCCTGATCAACACACCGATCGGCCTGACCGCGGCCGCACTGGCTCCTCGGTTCCTTCCCGAGTCGGAGTCGGGCACCGGCCGGATGGATGTGCCGGGAGCGCTGACCGGCACCGGTGGTCTTCTCGGCATCGTCTACGGACTCACCCGAGCGGGCGACGAGCGCTACGGCTGGGGCGACCCGATCACTCTCCTGAGCCTGGGCCTTGGCCTGGCGCTGCTGATCACCTTCGTCATCGTCGAGAAGCACACCGATCACCCGCTGTTGCCGATCCGCATCGTGCAGAACCGCACCCGAGCCGCCAGTTTCGTGGCGATGTTGATGGCCCCGGCCGCGATGTTCTCGATGTTCTACTTCCTGAGCCTGTTCGTCCAGCAGATCGTGGGCTACAGCCCGCTGAACGCCGGCTTCGCCTTCCTGCCGTTCTCGTTCGGCATCGTCATC
>CBDTZB010000469.1:0-2817 GCA_965364795.1 uncultured Nocardioides sp. | reverse complement strand
CTTGTCTAGTGCGCGGCCGGATTCTGGGCCTTCTTGCTGCTCTTCTCCTTGCCGGGTTGGGCGGATGGCTAACCGTTGAGGGTCTCGGTGGGGCTCGAGCAGCGGAACCTCCCGAGGGTGGGCCACGGTGGGACCGATTCTGGGTGGACTTGGCGTCGCCCTTCTTCTTGTGACCGTCCGCAAGCGTTGAGCCGGCTCTCGGGGGCAGGCTAGAGGTTGGGCGCTCCACGTCGCTCCGGCTGGTGCACGATTGCGGCTCGAAGTCGGACCGGCTCTGGCTTGTACGGTTCGGCGGGTCTCAGCGAGTTCGGCTCAGGTCGGTGCCGGGTGCGGGCGATGGTGATCAGGTCGGTCTGCACCGGTGACGTGATCGGGATGGACCGGGCACGCATCGGTTTCACCAGTTCGGGGCCGCGATCGTCGATCCGCGGAACCGGTAGGCGCAGGAAGTAGAGCCGTTCCCTGGCGCCTTGCTCGATGAGCTGGCGGATCCTGTCGTCGATGCGAGCGAACAGGCGGTCGAGCTGCCGCACTTGCTTGGAGTCGGCAAGATCGGCTCTGATGGGCGACGTTGGTCTTCACCGAACCTTCACGGCGCGCCCTGTCGAACCTCCATCCGTGGGGTACAGGCTGACGGCAGAGTCCAAACCAAGGAGATGGTGACGATGAGCCCCCTGAGCCACATGAAGTACATGCTTCTCGGAGGCGCGGGCGTGATGGTGGTCGCGCTGCTCTTCGGCGTACCGCTGCAGAGCGCGCTGTTCTTCGGGATCCTGCTGGCCTGCCCCCTGATGATGATCTTCATGATGGGCGGCCACGGCGCAGGCCACGGACACGGTCAGAGCGACGGCAAGGACACCAAGAACCAGCAGTCAGACGAACACAGCACCCAACCCCACCGAATGTGACCGGCCGCCGTGAACACGCGCGGGCCGCACAACGATGTCGGCTCCCGATCGTCTCGACCCGTGGCACACGCTGACCACGAATCACCAGGCGATCGGGAGCCGCATGACCAGCGCGACGGGGACGCTCACGGATGCGGGCCAAGCACCGCTGAGGACCCCGGCGCTGCGGAACCCGGCGCGGCCGCGAGGTTGCGGTCGGTTGTGGAGCACTCCGCTTGCGCTTGCGCCTGCGGAGCGGTGACGGGACCGTGCGACTCGGGAATCGGCCAACAGGCGTCGGGGCCACGCGGCCTGGAACTATTGTGCCGTGCGGTCGAAGGTGAGACGGAGCCGCTCGCAACGGTGACGTTGCTGTTGCGGCTTTGCCGTGACGAGCACAGGACGCTGTGGGAGTGCGCCCACGAGCCGAACAACCTGCAGACGGTTGCGGACCTCACGGACCTCCTGACCCCCCTCCTTCCGCCACTAGGCGCGGAAGACGCGGAAGGCACTGTCCCACCCCGCCTTCGAACGGCTATGGCCGCCGCCCTGCGACGATCAGGCGACGTCCCACCGGTGGTCGTGGCTCACGCACTTGCGGATCTGCTCGATGCACGGTTCTGGCCCTCCTACGCGACATCGTTTAGCAGCCGAAGCCCGTACCAGCCGGGAGTTGGTGACCCGATGCCGATCAGCAACCCGGACGTTCGCGGGGTGGTGGACATGACGTTGACGTCGCCACCCTGGCGACTGGCCAACCGGATGGACTCGACCAGGCATCTGCGGCTCGCTGGAGAGTGGGCGGTGCAATTCCGTGTGGTCTTCGACTATGCACTGGCCGACGTACTCGCTGGCTTGGTGACCGCCGAGACGGTGGTGGCGACGTGCTCGCCCAACAGCAGTGTGGAGGAACTGTCGCTGGGTTGGCGTCCCGGCGATTCAAACTTCCCGGTCGGCCCGCGTGCGGCTCCGCCTCGATGTGGGGATTCGCGATCTACCGAGCCAGCCACGAGGACTACCAGCCCTCCTACCTCCCCACCGGTCACAGCGCAGGGGCCCCCGAAGACGCCCTCGACACCGCCTGCGGCCTCTACCTGGACGACCCCACCGCCTGGACCTGACAGACCCCCGACGAACTTCCAGGAATGACCACTAGCTGGCCAGCAGCCCGGCCAACGCTGCCTCGTCCTCGACGATCAGCGCCCTCACTCCCGCTTGCGGCTTCTCGGGAGGGCCTTCGATCCAGCAGCCTCTCGGCCTGGTGGGTAAAACCGGAGCTCGGGAGTCCGTGGTCTTCATGGAGCCAGCCCGGACCTTTGGGCGTACGCAGATTGGGACTCCTACCGGGCATCTTCAGCGAACCTTTACACGACCAAGACCGGATGGACCGGGTCGGCGAGTGATGCTGGGGTACACCAAGGCAAGTAGAGGAGGTGTCCACGAAGATGAACTGGTATGGCAACGGAATGGACAACGGAGACTGGGTCGCCATGATCGCGATGATGACGATCTTCTTGGGCTTGGTCGTCCTCGCGGGGGTGATGATCTTCCGCGGCAGCGGCAGGAGTCGCCTCGGAGGTGGCACCCAGGACCGTGGCGCGCTCGAGATCCTCGATGAACGGTTCGCGCGGGGCGAGGTCGATCGCGAGGAGTACGAAGCGCGCAAGGCCGTGCTCCGTGGGAGCCCACGCTGACCGCGAATGACCTGAACGAGTGACCTGAACGAGTGGGTGGATCATCGCGGAGTGTTCGGGTTTACCCACAACTGGCAGAGGAGAACAGACGCATTATGTTCGGACAGAACAGTCAACTACTCAGACTGGGCGTCGGAGGCCTCGGTGACTTCGGCCCCGGCATCGCCGGCTACAAGTCCTGGATCGTCGCGTTCGTGATCGTGCTCGTCCTTACTTGGCTGGCCCGGTGGACGATG
>CBDTZB010000468.1:0-2827 GCA_965364795.1 uncultured Nocardioides sp. | reverse complement strand
CCAGAAGGGGCAGCACCATGGCGACCTCGTCCGCGTCCTCCTCGGCCTCGCCGGCAGCAACCCGCACGGGCCGACGCTCCGACGTCGGACGGAAACCGAAGCTGCCTGCGAAGCCGACCGCGGAGGCATTGTCGGAGACCACCCAGAAGTAGAGCAGCCTGCGGTCATCCTCGGCCGCCTTCTGGCGTGCGCCTGCGACAAGATCCCGCGCAACGTGTTGACCACGCACACTCGGAGCGGTCCACAGCCCGAACACCTCACCGGTCTGGGGATCCTCGTTGTGGAGTCCGAGACAGACCAGACCGACTGGCTCGTTCCCGCGCTCGGCCACGATGCGGGTTGCGTGGCTCATCCGTTCGCGCCAGAAGTCGTCGTCATAGGACGCCTCGTCCTCGAAACGGGCGATGAACGCCTCTGGAGCATCGCGCAGCGCCGCCAACCGGACGTCGCGGTAGAGCTGCCATTCGTTCTCGACCAGGAGACGGACTTTGATATCGGTCATGTTCGAGGGTTGCACACACACCGGGGTTGACCAGCACGATCGCTTGGCGAAGCCACCGCGGACCGAGCGTTGCCGGCGACGATCCAGCACCCGCGAACCCTTCCTGACAATCACCGCAAGTCGTTCGTCTTGCGACGCACGGTTCTGAGGCCGCGGCTTTGGCGGCGGAGCGTCGCGCAAGCGTAGACATCGCGCCAGATACTGGTAACGCGTCCACCAACGTTGCCCCCTGTTTGGGGACACGCCGGTCGGGTCCGCTTACGGTGAGCCTCGGCAGGCTCAGGTGGTCAGTTCCTGTCCGTCCTCTCAGGAGCCTTGGGGGGCCACGGCAGCAGCCGCGCACCGACGACCGAGGTCTGCAAAGTCAGTCGCTGGGCTGGGACGGTCGGGTCGTACCCCGTCAAGCTCGCGATCTTCGCCAGCCGGTAAGTGACCGTGCGGACCGACACGTGGAGGCGGCGTGCCGTCGCGGTGGCGACCTCGCCTGAGTCGAAGTACGCCTCGAGGGTGTCGACCAACGGGCCAGCACCACCCCGGGCCTCTGTCAGCGGGGTCAGCACACTCTCGACGAGCTCGGCGAGTGCGGCTCGATCCCGGCCCAGGACCCGGTAGATGAGCAGGTCGCGGGTCTGCACCATGTCGTCGTGGGGGTGCAGGCGCTCGGCCATAGTGATCGCCTCGCGGGCCTGCTCGTAGGAGCGGGCCACGCCGTGGATCCCTGGGTACGGTCGTCCCACCGCGACCCGCCACTGCTTCCTTCTCGTGGATCTGCTCAACGCCCGGTGGAGCAGCCGGGCTGGCTCGTCGACGTCGACATCGGCCGGACTCGCCGGGACCAGGGCGACCAGGTAGCCGCCCTTGGTGGTCACCAGGACGTCACGGTCGCCGTACCGCCCGAGGACCTCGCGCTCCAGGACGGTGCCGTCGTGCTCGTCCACCCGCACGTCGTTGCGTGGGCCCGCGAGCACGATCTGGTGCCACGCAGCGAGATCGATTCCGAAGGGTTCGGCGCGCTGGACGATGCCCGCGACGTTGGCGTCGCCACGCAACAGGTCATCGATGAACTCACGTCGCACCGTCTCCTCGTGCCGGATCAGTTGCTGGCCGGCGTTCTGGTAGCCCTCGACGAGCACCGGTACGGCGGCCCGCAGTCCGCTCAGCATCGTCTGGGCCGCGACCGGTGCATCCTTCTGGTTCGGGGCCGGCATCGCGCTCCAGGCCTGAGCAGCAGACGCGAGGTACAGGTCCACGGTGGCCCCTGCAGTCATGCCTTCCTCGGCGGCCCGGGAGCCAGCGGCCCTGATGTCATCCAGGGCTGCCTCGTCGAGCTGTCTACCGCCTTGCGTGATCCGGTGTGAGATCTCCTCAAAGGCAGCCAGCACAGCGAGGGGCCTGGTTGGTTCGCGCGGGGTCGCGGACTTGCTGGGTCTGGGCATGCCACCAGTTTCCCCCAGAAGGAGGACGCCGGCACCTCTGTCCTTGCCGAGCCTCGGCAACGAAGGGTGCTGGAGGTTGACCGGCCCGAGACCTGTGGTCCTGGCGCGTCGTCGCGGAGGATGGGATCACCTCCCGAAGCGAAGCCGCGGGGGGCGGCCTCATCAGCAGAGTAGAAGCCGAGCCCAGGAAAGCCTGCATCCCGAGGAGTGAGTGCAATGTCGACGATGTCACCGCACGAGGTCACCGGTCTGGCCGAGAAGCACTTCGAGTGTTGGCGCCGCCTCCACGACGAGCGCCGGTTCCGGGTCGAGCAGCTCGCCGTCCTGGACAACCAGCAACCCTCGAGTGACCGGCACTCAGCTGTCGACGAGGCACTCCGCATGGCCGCCATGACCACGCTCCGCCAGATCGATGCCGCCCTCGCGCGCATGGATGATGGCCGCTACGGCTTGTGCGTGTCTTGCGCCCAACCGCTGCCAGACGCCCGGCTCGAGGCGGTTCCGATGACCCCGCTGTGCATGTCGTGCCACTACAACGAGCAGAACTGCCGCATCGCAGAGGGGCGGGCATGACGCTCCGCGGCACCGACGAGTCACTCCCGGGTCAGTTCCAGGCTCATCACCGGTCGCCGGCCCGAGCGAGGCTCGGCAGGGAGCCAATCAGGCGAGATCACGTGAAGGTTCAAGTCAACACCGGACGTGTCATAACGAGCGGCTGAACGATCTGGGTGGTCCAGTGCGGCAGGTAGTGGGTATCCAGAGATCCGAGCGGGGCCGTCACTGAAGTCGTCCTGGACATCGGGGGCACGATGAGGCGGATCGGGCAGCGCGCCGCAGGTGTTGTTCACCGCGTCATTGTCCTGTGAGAGAACCAAGCATGATGATGCAT
>CBDTZB010000467.1:0-2828 GCA_965364795.1 uncultured Nocardioides sp. | reverse complement strand
GAGTTGTGGCGGGTCGTGCAGACCCTCCCGCCCAAGGCGCGTGCCGTCGTGGTGCTGCGCTACTACGAGCAGATGTCCGAATCCGAAACCGCTGACCTCCTCGGGATCTCCGTCGGCACCGTCAAATCCCAATGCAGCCGGGCACTCAGTGCGCTGCGCGAACGAGTACCAGCCGGATTGAACCCCCGGGAGGAGGACCGATGAATGATCAGCACCCAAGCGGCCGAGAGCCGTGGGAAACCGCGATGAGCGACGAGTTCGAGCGACGCGTGCGTGACCTGCATGAAGCCCCCCTGACCTTCGAAGCCATCCAAGGACGGGCCACCACCATCCGCCGCAAGCGTCGGGCCGTCCTGGCCGGCGGTGTGCTCGCGGCCGCGGCCATCATCGCGCCGGTAGCGGTCCTCGCCCTCAACAACAACGAGCAGTCCCGGACGATCCAGCCCGCGAACCCCACACCCACCGTGACCGCCGAAAGCGCCGAGCCGACGCCCAAGCCCACGAGCCCCGCGGATCCGAGCCTGCTCAATGTCGACTACCTGACCGGCACCACGTTGGTCCGCGCCGGTCGAGATGCGCTGGAACTGCCCAACGAGTATCAGGACGGCACCCGTGTCGGGCAGGACATGTTCCTCGGTGTCGTCTACGGCGACGAGGGGACCTTCATCGAGGAGGTGGACGGGGAGGGCGCGTTCGTCGGTTTCGAACCATCGTTGTCCAGCGTGGCCAGCAACGACGACCGCACCGTCGCGGCCTACCTCAAGAAGGACGGGTCGATGGAGCTCCGCAGCGAGACCGACCGTGCCACCATCCCCGTGAGGTTCAACGACGGCGCGACGCCCGTCACGGTGGTCGGCGACGCCGACTGCATCGCCGCCGAGAGCTGCCTGGTTTTCGTGAACTCCGAGGCGGAGGAACCTCCCGTCGTCGTGAGCCAGGACGGCACCGCCGCGCCGTTGACCAACGGTCTGCGCAGGATCATGGACGCCGAACTCGACGGCGCGACGGTCGGTGTCGTTTCGGTCCAGGACGAGGGCACGTGCAACTCGGCCTTCGACGGGCAGACCGCTCAGGCGTTGTTCGAGAACTGCGAGTTCCGCTACTTCGACTTCTCCCCCGACCAGCGTTACCTCAGCGGGGCCCAGTCCTACGGCGACGGGTTCGGCGACGCCTGGGCCGGTATCTACGACGCCACCGACGGTTCGGAGATCGCCCGACTACAGTCGGACACTCTCGCGATCGTGCAGTCGGTCTGGGCGCCGGACAACACCCTGGTGGTCGTGACCTACGCCTTCGACGTCAGGGAGTGGAACATGGTCCGGCTGGCGCCGGACGGCACTCAGACGACCGTGCTGGGGCCGGTGACGACGCCCACCGGGGACGAGTCACCGTTCCTGCTGATCGGCGGGCGCTGAGCGGGTCAGCGCGCCAACACCTCGGTAACCGGCAGGCTAGAGTCGGCCGGCAGATCCAGTGGTGAGGGCGTTCGGCCCCGGGAGACCATCTCGGAGCCGAGCGCCGCGACCATGGCGCCGTTGTCGGTGCACAGGGCCGGTCGCGGGACCCGCACCCGGATGCCCAACTTCTCGGCTCGCGATTCGGCCATGGCCCGTAGTCGCGAGTTGGCCGCGACACCCCCACCGATGAGCAGGTCCTCGATCCCTTGATCGACAGCGGCGTCCAGGGCCTTGCGGACCAGTACGTCGCACACCGCTTCTTGGAAACTGGCGGCCACATCAGCGACGGGGACCGGCTCCCCGGCTCGTTCCTGCGCCTCGACCCACCGGGCGACCGCCGTCTTGAGGCCGGAGAAGGAGAAGTCGAAGCGGTGCCGTTCCATGTCGCGGCGCGCGCTCAGGCCCCGTGGGAAGTCGATGGCCACGCTGTTGCCCTCACGGGCGATCCGGTCGATGTGCGGTCCGCCGGGGAACGGCAGCCCGAGCAGCCTGGCGACCTTGTCGAAGGCCTCCCCGGCGGCGTCGTCGATGGTGGCGCCCATCGGGTCGATGTCACCGGTTACGTCGGTGACGCGCAGCAGGCTGGAGTGTCCCCCGCTGACCAGCAGGGCCAGGCACGGCTCGGGCAGTGGTCCGTGCTCGAGTTGGTCGACCGCGACGTGGGCCGCAAGGTGGTTGACGCCGTACAGCGGCTTGCCGAGACCGAGCGCCAGCGCCTTGGCCGAGGCCACCCCCACCAACAGCGCGCCGGCCAGTCCCGGACCGTGAGTCACCGAGATGGCGTCGACGTCCTTCAGCCGGATGGCCGCCTCCGTGCAAGCTCGTTCGATGGTCGGCACCATCGCCTCGAGGTGCGCTCGACTGGCGACCTCAGGGACAACTCCCCCGAATCGTGCGTGCTCCTCGACGCTGCTGGCGATCGCGTCGGCGAGCAGGGTCTGTCCACGCACGATGCCCACTCCCGTCTCGTCGCAGGAGGTCTCGATCCCGAGGACCAGGGGTTCGTCCTTCATCGTGTTCCTCCACAGCTGGGGCCGAGGCCGCGGCGCATCACGATCGCCGTTGCCCCGTCCCGGTAGTAACGCGGGCGCCGGTCGATCTCCATGAACCCTCGAGCGGCGTAGAAGCCGAGCGCGCCAGGGTTGTTCTCCCGCACCTCGAGCAGCAGCCGGTCGGCTCGCTCGGCTCGCGACAGGGCCACGACCTCTTCCAGCAGCGCTGAGGCGTGTCCGCCCCGGCGGTCCTCGAATCGTACGGCGATCCGCTGCAACTCGGCGATGTCGCCAGCGGCGCTCACCACGGCATGACCGACGACCTCATCGTTGTCGACCGCCACCAGGTAGGTCACGGTGGGCAACCCGGCGAGTCCTT
>CBDTZB010000466.1:0-2837 GCA_965364795.1 uncultured Nocardioides sp. | reverse complement strand
CGTCTTTGCGGTGGGCGCCTTCGGACCGGCCCGGCCAGCGGTCGCCGCTTTCTGGGCCGGCGCCTTCTGAGCGGGTGACTTCTTGGCGGGTGACTTCTTGGCGGCGACCTTCTTGGCGGCGACCTTCTTGGCAGGCGCCGGCTCCGCCACGGTCTTCTTCACAGGCGGTTTACGCGGTGCCGCCGAGGCGCCAGCCAGGCTGCGCGCAGCAGCCGACGGTGACGTCTTGCCACCGCGGCCCGGAGTGCCGCCGGACCCGATCGTGTTGTTGCTCATGCGCTGCCTCCGAATGTCGCCAGGATGCCGGGCCGGATCTGCTGGCGGAACTGCTCGAACACCTCGGCCGAGGTGTACATCGGCTCGTAGCCGAAGATCTCGCGCAAGGCCGAGTTGTCCAGCACGCGGCCGTAGGTGAGGAGCCGGTGCAGATCGGGAGGCACGTCGGCACCGGCAGCCCGAATGATCCGTCGCGCAGCGATGGCCATGCCCAACGGAGGTAGCGGAATGATCGGGCGACCCAGGCGGCGAGCGGCCTGGCTCAGCAGCACGATGCCGTCGGCGCACAGGTTGAAGGTGCCGGGACGATCCTCCAGGACCGACTCGGTCAGGACCGCGAGGGCGTCCTTGAGGTGCAGGAACTGCAGCCGCGGATCGAAGCCCAGCGATGAGGGGAGAACGGGTGCGGAGAAGTAGTCGCTCAGCGGCGAGTGCATGGCTGGATCGAGGATCTGCGCGGCTCGCAGCGTCGTGATGATGACGTCAGGGCGCCGTCGCGCGAATCCGCGCACGTACGACTCCACCTCGACGATGTCCTTGGGGAATCCGCTACGGACGCCACCGCGAGCCAGCATGGACTCATTCCACATCGCGGGATCGCGCGGCGACGTGCCATAGACCGCCGACGAAGATCCGAGGACGAACTTGGTGACCTTGCTCGATCGCTGGCAGGCGGCCAGCAACTGCATCGTGCCGATGACGTTGAGCTCCTTGGAGCCACTACCGCCGTGGCGGGTGCGATGCGGGTTGACGTCAAGATGCACGACAGTGTCGACCTCTTCGACAGCCAGCACTTTGCCGATGACCGGCGTGCGGATGTCGGCACGGACGAACTTCGTCCCGCCCAAGTCACCAGGTGGCACGACCGCGTCGATGCCGATGACCCGCGAAATCCCGCCGGCCTCCCCGATCTCAGCGAGCCGGCGCACTGCCACGGAAGCGAACGGGTTCGCAACCCCCGTGACCAGGACAACCCGGCCCATGACCTACTTGCCCAGACGGCGCCGCTGCACGCGCGTACGCTTCAGCATCTTGCGGTGCTTCTTCTTCGACATCCGCTTGCGACGCTTCTTGATGACAGAACCCACGAGGCACACTCTCTTGTCGGCCTGACCGACGATTTTGCCGCCGGCCGACCGCCGACGAAGATCGTCGTCAGCCTACACGGAGACCTGCGGTCGCCCGAGGGGCGACCGCAGCTGGTGGGATCGGTGTCAGCCGGCCTGGAAGAACGACTTGCCGAGGAACTCCTCGACGGCGTCTTCAGGGACCCGGAAGGATCGGCCGACCCGGACTGCTTCGAGCTCACCGGAGTGAACGAGCCGGTACACGGTCATCTTCGACACGCGCATCTGGGCCGCCACTTCTGCAACCGTCAAGAACGTCTGTCCGGCTGTCATGTCGCACCTGCTTCCTGAGCGGCACGCGCGCTCTCTGGCTTCCCCACCAGAGATACTGCGCGCGTGCCTGAATGAAGGATAGTGCCTCACGGGACGCAAGGGACAGGGGTTACCAAATATTAGGGAAAAAAGACCCATCCCCACCGATGTCCGCGCGTTGCGCCCCACTCGGCGGGACGTCAGTAACTGGGGTCAAGACCGTGCAGCGGGAAGACCGCTTCGCGGGTGGCATGGATGGAGCGGTCCAGCCAGCTGGCCGGGTCGTACCCCTGCTCCCAGGCCCGATAGCCGGGCATGCGGCCGTCGGTCATCGTGGTGCGCGCCGCCGAACCGCGCATCTGAGCGACTCGCTCGCGCCAGTGCTGGGGCGTCAGCGCGGCAGGATCCAGCGGATGGCCCGCGACAATCGCCAACAGATGAGCCCACGCTCGCGGTACGACGTCCATGACGGCGTACCCTCCCCCACCCGTGGCGACCCACTTGCCGCCGCACACTTCTTCGGCCAGATCCCGCAGGGCCAGGTAGGAGGCGCGCTGGCCGTCCACCGAGAGCATCAGGTTGGTCAGCGGGTCGTCCATGTGCGAGTCGCACCCGTGTTGCGTGACCAAGATGTCGGGGGCGAACTCGCGCACCACCGCCGGCACCGTGGCGTGGAAAGCACGCAGCCAGCCGGCGTCAGACGTTCCGGGCGGGAGCGGCACGTTGACGGCCGAACCCTCCGCGCCCTCGCCGCCGACTTCGGTGGAATAGCCCGTTCCGGGGAACAGGGTCTGGGGACCTTCGTGGATCGACACGGTCAGCACGCGCGGGTCGTCCCAGAACATCTTCTGGACGCCGTCGCCGTGGTGGGCGTCGACATCGATGTAGGCGACCTTCTGGGCTCCGTGGGCCAGCAACCAGTCGATCGCCACCGCGATGTCGTTGTAGATGCAGAATCCGCTCGCATTGCCCGGCATCGCGTGGTGCAGTCCGCCGGAGACGTTGACCGCGCGCGGGGCCTGTCCGGTCCACACTCGACGGGCTGCCTCCACGCTGGCGCCGGCGATCAGCGCGCTGGCCTCGTGCATGTGGCCAAAGACAGGATTGTCCTCACTCCCCAAGCCGACTGACAGATCGATCTGCGAAGGATGCGAGCTCAGCTGTTGGACCCGCTCGATGTAC
>CBDTZB010000465.1:0-2839 GCA_965364795.1 uncultured Nocardioides sp. | reverse complement strand
CGGTCCTGGTCATGTTCTTCGCGCTGATCGCCGTCGGAGCCACCATGAGTTCGGGTCCGAGCGGGTTCAGCCAAGGCACAGAGTTCGGACCGGACTTCGACGACTACCCGGGTCTGAGGCAACCGCGCGCGGAGGCGCCCCCGCAGGTGGGCTCGGTGGCGGGGATCGAGAAGTTGAGCAAGGCCATTGCCAAGCAGACCGGGTCAACCGAGATCGTGCGCCTGACCCTGCGGCGGCGTACCGCCAGCGTTGAGGTCCTTCGACAGGACGGCTTGGCTCGCGGTTTCACTTGGAACGGTCGACGGCTCAAGGGTGACCAGGACTTTGAGGCGACTGCGCGGCAGTCCTTCGACCTCGCTCAGATCCAACCGGGGGTCGTCGTCGATCTGCTGGGCCGCGCCCGCCGCACCCTGCTCGACGAACCGGTCGATTCCTACGTGATCGTGCAGGCTCCCGCGGGCGAGATGGCCGAGTCGGGGATCTGGATCACCGCCTACGCGCGCAACCGAGCCAACCGTGTCGGCTACCTCGCCGCCGACCGCGACGGAACCGTCATCGACAGCCGGAAACCGGACAACTGATTCAGGGGGCGTCGAGCTTCGGGGTTAACGAGTAGAGGTACCGGCTGGACGGGACCAGATCAAGACCCTGATCGGCTCCGAACCGGCCCACACTGGCCATCAGTCGCGTCAACCGTGCCTCCAACTCGGCGTCGTCGCCTCCACTGCCGTAGAAGGCGTGCATGTCGGTGATCCCCGCGCTCGGGAAGAGCTCTTCGACGATCGCGTGCACGACCGGGGAGTCCTCGGTGACCGAGTCGAGGACGAGGTTCTGGATATAACCGAACGTCCCCTGGGTCTCCACGGCGATGGTGGTGTGGTCGACCAGCCAGCGGTGCCGCCAGGTCTCCGCGTTCATGTCGGCGGGGCGACGAAGAATCGCCACGTTAGCGAGGGCGTCGAGTCGAGAGCCGTCCCACGTCTCCTCCGCGTCTAGCGGCCGGCGCTCGTCGACCCGCCATCCGGCCACCCGGTCCGCGACCGTGCTCAGGACCGCGACCACCGAGGCCACGACGTCGGGATCGCTCGGGGCCCAGATGGTCGCGAGCGCGTTGATGGGCGCCTCGCTCGGGATGCGCATCGCCTCCGCCACCGGGGCGTCATCGACGTTGACCTGCAGGCGGGACACACCAGCGGCCGCGAGTTCATCGTGCAGGTGTTGGCTGTGCAGCGCCTCGCCCACCTGATCTCCCCAGAGGGCAAAGATCACCTTGCCCGTCTCGGCGTAGCGCGTCATCGGGGTGTGTACGTCGTACGTAGCGTCCATGGCCCGACTCAACCACAACCACGGTCAGCGGTGCGGAGCAGACCGATCAGCGCAGCACACCGGCAGCGCGGGCGGGCTCGGCGTACGCCGCAGCCAACGTCGCAACGGTTTCGTGAGCGTTGAGCCCACTCGGGTTCGGGACCACCCATAACTCGGCTCCCTCGAGGTCCTCGGGTTGGCGACCGGGGACGGCGCGACGGGCCCCGAAGCCGGTTCGGTACGCCGTGATGCCTGCGATGGCCACCACCGCGGGCGACGTACGCCGAATCGTGGCCCGAAGCTGCTCGCCACCGGCCTGGAGTTCCTCGGCCGACAGTTCGCTGGCCTTGACGGTGGCGCGTCGCACAAGGTTGGTCAGGCCAATCCCACGAGCCATGAGGTGCTCACGGTCCGCGTCGGTCATTCCTGCACCAGGATCGATCGGATGCTCGATGATGCCGGCCGCCAGCAGCGCGGGGTAGAAGCGGTTGCCGGGGTGGGCGAAGTGGGTCCCGGTAGCAGCGGTCCACAGCCCGGGGTTAATACCCACGATCAGGAGGCGCAGACCAGGGCCGATCAGATCGTCCACCTCGGCGTCGCGGAACGACTCGAGTTCGGAACGGGTGAAGCGAGGCACCGTGCCAGTCTCCCATCGGTTGCCGCGCGGGGCGCCGGAGGGAACCGGGTAGCGCGCAGTAGCGTCCCATCACTATGCGCACCTCTCTCGGATCCATCCCAGCCGCCTCGCTCGGCACCGCCCTGGCCCTCAGCCTGCTCGTTGGCTGCGGGGACGAAACGAGGGTCGTCGCCGACCCGTCGGCTACAAACACGTTGGCGTCCTCCATCCCAGCCCCGGAGGCGAAGGAGTGGCGGCTCGTCGCCCTCGTCTGGGAGACAGCGGCGGGTGGGTCTTTCTCCACCGAGGTCACGCCGGTGAGCGATCCCGACGACCTGTCGACCTACCTCGACCAGTTCGGGTCCGAGGCGTTGGCCCAGAAGGTCACAGACGCCGTCGACGAGGCCGAACCAGGGCCGGGCCAGGTGGTCGGGGCGGCGGTGGTGTCGGTGGGGTGCGACGTACCGACCGAGGTGACGTACGTCGACGGTGTGATCCGGGCGAAGAAGGTCCCCAACCCGTTGCCGGAGTGCTTCGCGCCGGTCACCACCGTGGCCGTCGTGGAGATCCCCGCCGAGGGATGAGGCGCTAGCTGACCGTGATCTCCAGGCCGTTGGGAACCCGACGCTGACCGCCGTCGGAGGGTGAGTTGACCACGCCCACGCGACCGTTGGTCTTGCGGGCGACCAAGGTGGACGATCCGCCGCCGTCGAGGTTCAGCGCTTCGTCGGCGCCCAGGAAGACCATTCGCTCGGCCAACTCGACCATGGTGGAGCCGCGGCTGAAGTCCTGGCGTCCGTCGATGACGAGCAGGAACAGGCGGTTGGTGTCGTAGTCGACGCCGATCGCGGTGCGGGGGTGCATCTCGGCGTCGTCGATGACCTCGATCCGGTTGTTGCGCAGCAGGAACTTGTTGCC
>CBDTZB010000464.1:0-2843 GCA_965364795.1 uncultured Nocardioides sp. | reverse complement strand
AAGACCCTCGGTTCATCGCTCGGCGCCTGATCGTTCTCGCCAGCGAAGACATCGGGTTGGCGGATCCAACCGCTCTGACCACTGCGGTCGCCGCCGCACAGGCGGTTCAGCTGATCGGGATGCCCGAGGCCAAGTTCAACCTCGCCCAGGCCACCATCGCCCTCGCCGTGGCCCCCAAGTCCAACGCTGTGACCACCGCCCTGGCCGCAGCGACAGGGGACGTTCGCGCCGGCCGGATCGGTTCCGTACCCGCACACCTGCGCGACGCGCACTACCCGGGAGCCCAGAAGATCGGTCACGGCACCGACTACGTCTACAGCCACGACGCGCCGTACGGCATCGCCGAGCAGCAGTACGCGCCCGACGAGATCGGCGACGCGGAGTACTACCGGCCCACCAGCCTGGGCGCCGAGGCCGGCATCAAGGAACGGTGGGAACGAGTCAGACGGATCATCCGGGGTGAGTCCGGCTCCACCACCAACAGATAGGGTCGGGCACCATGACACAGGACTTGAGCGTGCCCACCTGGGCCTTGCTCGTCGCCGCTGGTCTCGTGCTGCTGCTCGGACTGGTCCTCGCACTGATCGTCCGGTCCTCACGGCGCCGCGTCGAGGCACAGATGCTGCTGTCGCAACAAGCGGCCCAGGCCCTCGCCGAACAGGTCGCCGGACTCGAAGCGCGCCTCAACGGAGCTGCTGGCTCCGCGTACTCGTCCTCCGCCGATCATGATGGCGAACAGGGCCGCGCGGACTTCGTCATCACGCGCTTCGGTGATCTCAGCGACGACGAGGAATCCGACCTGAGTCGCCGAGAGGCCGAGATTCAGACCCTGCCACGAGCGGTGTTCGCGGATCTGCTCCTGCGCGAAACCGCTGTCCGAGCCGCCGGGATGGCTGCCGGGCTGCGCCGCGCTCTGGCTCCCGAAACGCGCAATCGCATCCGCTTCGAAATGAAGCAGGAGGTCAAGCGGTCGCGCAAGCAACGCAAGACCGATCTGCGGGTCGCTCGTCGCGAGTGGGAGGCCCGGCAACGGGTTGAGCAGCTCCACGCGGACACCGCATGAGCCGGGGACTGTGGTTCGTCGCGGGAGCCGGCGCTGGGGTCTACGCCATGGTGCGCGGACGCCGGGCCGCCGAAGCCTTCACCCCCGACGGCCTACGCGACCGGGTGGGCGCTGCGGTGGTCGGGGCTCGGCTGTTCCGCGACGAAGTCGCACAGGGTCGGGCCGACACCGAACCCCAGATGCGGCGTCACCTTGGGCTGGTGTCTGATGGGGCGCCAGCCTTGGCCGCTCGGGGGGTCTCGAACAGCCCGACCAGCAGTGGCAGTTCGATCAACAGGGGCAGCTCGCCCCGCACCGACACACCGGACCAGGAAGAGGACAACAACTGATGGACACCGCGGAGATTCGCCGACGGTTCATTGCTCACTTCGAGCAGAACCAGACCGTGGGTGCCCACACCGCCGTTCCTTCGGCGTCGTTGCTCCTCGATGACCCCAACCTGTTGTTCGTCAACGCCGGAATGGTGCCGTTCAAGCCCTACTTCCTCGGGCAGGAAACACCGCCGTACGACCGGGCGGTGAGCATCCAGAAGTGCGTGCGCACCCCCGACATTGAAGATGTCGGCAAGACCACTCGTCACGGCACCTTCTTCGAGATGTGCGGCAACTTCTCCTTCGGTGACTACTTCAAGGAAGAGGCCATCGCGCTGGCCTGGGAGCTTGTCACCAAGCCGGTCGCAGACGGCGGCTGGGGATTCCCCGAGGACAAGCTCTACCCCAGCGTGTACGTCGACGACCCCGAGTCGGTGGCGTTGTGGAAGAAGATCTCCGGTCTCCCCGACGACCGGATCGCCCGCCTGGGCAAGAGCGAGAACTACTGGTCGATGGGCGTGCCCGGTCCTGGTGGCCCCTGCTCGGAACTGCTGCTGGACCGTGGACCGGCCTACGGCGCGGACGGCGACTTCGGCGCCGAGGACAGGTACCTCGAGTTCTGGAACCTCGTCTTCATGCAGGACGAGCTCTCCGCGGTGCGCTCCAAGGAGGACTTCGACATCGCGGGCGCCCTGCCGAGGCGCAACATCGACACGGGGATGGGCCTGGAGCGGGTGGCCTTCCTGACCCAGGGCAAAGAAAACATGTACGAGATCGACGTGATGTTCCCGGTGATCGAGCGGGCCGAGGAACTGACCGGTCGACGCTACGGCGCCAACCACGAGGACGATGTGCGGTTCCGGGTCGTTGCCGACCACGTGCGCTCCTCGATGATGCTCATCGGTGACGGTGTCACCCCGGGCAACGAGGGCCGGGGCTACGTGCTGCGGCGACTGCTGCGCAGGGCGGTTCGCTCCGTGCGCCTCCTCGGCTATGAGGACCCCGCCCTTCCTGAGTTGATGCCGATCAGCCGCGACAAGATGGGGGAGACCTACTCCGAACTCCACACCGACTGGGACCGCATCTCCCGGGTCGCGTTGGCCGAGGAGGAAGCCTTCCGCAAGACCCTCCAGGCCGGGACCACGATCTTCGATCTGGCGGCTAAGAAGGTTCAGGAATCGGGTGCTTCGGTGCTCGGCGGTTCTGAGGCGTTCGCGCTGCACGACACCTACGGTTTCCCGATCGACCTGACCCTCGAGATGGCTTCCGAGGCGGGTCTGAGTGTGGACGAGTTGGGCTTCCGCTCCCTGATGGCCGAGCAGCGCGAGCGCGCCAAGGCGGACGCGAAGTCCAAGAAGGGTCAACACGCGGACCTGGGTGTCTACCGGGGCATCCTCGATGCCAACGGCCCCACCGAGTGGTTGGCCTACGAGACGTTGACGACCGAGTCGCGTCCCCTGGCGTTGCTG
>CBDTZB010000463.1:0-2846 GCA_965364795.1 uncultured Nocardioides sp. | reverse complement strand
ACACCCGATGGGGGACCGAGTCCCTCGGCGAGCCCGGACCTGCCGAACTGCTCGCTGCCGCCTTCGCCGCGTGCCTGCTCAAGAACCTCGCTCGCTGCCGTGACCTCCTCGAGTTCCGCTTTGTCGAGGCCCACGTCGAGGTCATCGCGCGGCGCCAGGACCGTCCGCCGCGCTTCGTCGACATCAGTTACACCGTGCGGGTCACCACGGACGAGCCGGCGCGGCGCGTCGAACTCGCTCACCAGAACCTGCGCAAGTTCGGGACGGTCTACAACACTCTGGCGGCGGTATGCGAGGTCCATGGATCGATGGAGGCACATCCTCCCGGCGAGACGAGTGGGTGCTGACGCGGACGGTCGCCGCCGGACCCCAAGATCAACGCGATGCTCCGCGAGGCTGCTCACCGACGGCCACGTTCCGACGTCGCCCAAGCCGCGACGCGACGGATGGAGGACCACGAATGTTTGTAGCCGCAGCCCAACGCGACGTTCGCCGCGTCTACTCCGGCGGCTTCTACGGCCAACTGGTATCAGCGTTGGTGTGGCTGACAGCCGCCGTGGTAGCCACATGGATCTCCACCACGCTGTCCGTGGCGGTGCTGTTCCTGGGCGGAATCCTGATCTTCCCGCTCACCTGGCTCACCATCGGGATGACCGGGCGCCCCGCATCCTTGCCCAGTGGGCATCCGATGGCGCCCCTGGCGATGCAGATCGCTTTCACAGTGCCTATCGGTCTCGTGGTCGTGGTGGCGATGCTGGCAGGTCGCGGTGAGCTCTTTTTTCCGGCGAGCATGGTCATCGTCGGTGCGCACTACCTGCCCTTCACGTTCCTCTACGGCATGCGGATGTTCGCGTACCTCTCCGGTGCCCTAGTCGTGCCAGGTCTTCTGCTCCTGGTGTGGGTCCCCGCACCCTTTGCCAGCGGTGCCTGGATCACCGGTGTGGTTCTGGTGGTCTTCGCCTTCCTTTTACGAATGAGCGCCGACTCCATGAATCGCCCTGAGCGCCCGCACGCGGGCTAGCGGCCGCGTGCCGGAGCACCTGTGGCCCCAGCTCAAGGTCGACATGGCCGACCGCTACGTCGACATCGTTGAGCTACGCCCCAGCCCCAGGTCAGAGGAGTGCAGGTTCATAGTCCCCGCGCTGCGGCTACCGGTTGGCTCAGTCCAGTCGAGTGTCGGCCCAGCCGACAAACCGGCTACCAATGCCCGAGGTCGCCTCTCGGTGGTAGCCGTGCAGCGGAGGCGGTAGATCGGAGTCCTGATGGGAGCCGCAACTGACGTAGGTGAACGTCGGCCACCATTTCTTCGGCCGGACCTTCTCAGCGAAGCCGCAGACGTTGCACACCAGCTCGACCCAAACCAGCTTCTTGCTGGTGCGGTTGGCACGGGACTGGACCAGCCACGGCGGCGGGCTGTTCTCGATCTCACTTAGCTGGGCTTCGGTGAGCCTTGTGGGCAGGCCGTGCCGGGTGGCCATCTCCAAGGGAATGTTCAAGCGTTGGGCAGCGTCGCGTCGGGTGAGCATCGCACTCAACGATAGTCGCCGCCGCTGAGAGGACATCCTTCAGGCTGGACGGGTTACCGCTACCGCTCGACGGCGTGACCGTCGAAGTAGGAGGCGATCTGCTCCGCCTCCGTCTCCACGGTTGAGACGTCCACCAGGTCGGTGGCCCCGTCGGTCAACACCGCACTCCAAGAGTCGAGCACGCCCTGAGCCGTGCCGTCGTCGAACAACTCAGTCTGGAGCCGCTCAACCGCCGCATCGTACAGATCGACGAACTCTGCCGTGGCGAGGAACCGCTCGGACAGCACGTTCGAGCCACGGGAACCGCCCGCAGCGTTGCCCTCGGGACGCGCGCCTGCGGGCGTTTCGCCCAGCTCGGGCCGTTCGCCTCGCTCGGGCCGCTCGGCACCGTCCGGTGGTGCCAGACCGTCTCCGGGACCCCCACCGGCGCCCCGCGTCTCGCCGCCGTTGACGACGCCGAAGGCGAGGTTGTGGTCCCAGGCGACCACCGTCATCTGCTGGGTGCCCTCGTTCCAGCGGAGGAACGAGTTGTTTCCGGGGCCGTCGATGTCGTCGAAGTTCCCGATCAGGTCCTCGAAGGCGAGGTAGGTGGCGAAGGCATCGACATCCAGGCGGTCGGGCAGGCCGTCGGCGAACTCCTCGTCGGTGGACTCCTCAAGCCACTGTAAGAAGTCAGTGAGCGGCGCATAGTCATCTTTTCCGGCTTCGATGTCGAAGACGTCCTCGTACGCCGCAGCGTCGTCACCGCGGTAGGACCAGTCCCCGGTGGATTCGGACTTGTAGAGGGTGCCGTCGGTTCCGAATGTCGCTTCGTCCCAGTCGTTATCGAGGTCCTGGATCATCAGACGCAGAGTGGCTTCACTGTCGTTGGCCGTGAAGCTGATGGCCACCGCCTCCTCGGTCGCCAGCCCGGCCTCCCGGAGCAACTCGAGGGCCACTGCCTCGTTGAGGGATGACTCGGTGGTGTTGGAGCGGATCACGAAGCTCTCCCACCCGTCGAGGGCCTGCCCGTCCACGAACTGATCGAGGTCGATGAGCCAGGGGAGGGTCTCGGGGTCTGCGTCTGCGCTCACGCCCCTGAGCGAGCTGTTGCCCTTCAGCCGAATACCAGCGTCGCTGATGGTCTGGCCGTCGATGGTGACGTCCGCGAGGAGCCACTCCTTCTCGCCGGTCTCCTGGTAGGTCGCGAGCATGGCCGCGAACTCGTCAGGGTCGACTGAGAGCGAAACCTCGTGCACGGAAGTGGCGTCCCAGACCGTTCCCTCGACGCTGGACGTGCCTGAAGCCGCGACGGTCGTCGTGTCGAAGGACTCGATGCCG
>CBDTZB010000462.1:0-2850 GCA_965364795.1 uncultured Nocardioides sp. | reverse complement strand
GGGATGAGCGTGCGCCCACGCCACCGCCAACCCCAAGATCTCCGCCTCAGCCTTCACCGCCACCCGACGTTGCCGACGCACCGACACCAACAGATCCGTCGGCGTCACCGCAGCACCGTCCGGCTCCGGTCCTGGCGGGTTCGCTGCGTCGTCTCGATCCATGAACTAACGGTAATCGAACACACGTTCTACGTCAAGAGTCTCTTTCGCAACTGCGCGCCATTTCTGCAGCAGTTCCGAGGGCGACGGGTTACCCTGCCGCGTGACCGTCCAGAGGCTTGAACCCGCGCAGTGGCGCACCGCTCAAAGCTTGCGCGTGGCTGCCCTGACCGAGTCGCCCGAGGCGTTCAGTTCAACGGTGGCCCGCGAGCGCGGTCTCCCGTTCGCCACCTGGCAGACAAGGCTTTCGTGCAACGCCTGGTTCGCGGCCTACGACGCGGAGATCGCGGTCGGGCTCGTGTGCGGAGTGCACACCGCGTCGCCCGACGTACGTGAGTTGAGCGGCCTCTGGATCGCGCCCAGCCGCCGCGGGTCCGGCCTCGGGGATGCTCTAGTCGTCCAGGTACGCGACTGGGCCGCCGAACAAGGGGCTCAGCGGTTGATCCTGGCGGTGGTTCAGAGCAATAGCAGCGCGATCGACCTGTACGTCCGCCATGGGTTCGCCGCGGTTGAGCCCGGGGAATCGCCCGTGAACGAACTGCGGGCCGGTGACCTTCTGATGCGCCTCGACTTGTAGGAGAAGACGCCATCCCTCGCCGACGAGGGCGCGTTTGATGCGGTAGCAGACCACCCTGCCGAAGTCGCCGACTTAGACAGACACCGGCAGATAAGGTGGCTAAAAGCTCGGATACTGAAGGGACAGACGTCGTGACACAGCGCGAGTCAGGCGTCGAACCCCGTCGACCGATCGTCTCGTTCCACGCGCTGTCCGCTGAAGTACGAGTCGCACGGTTGCGCCGCCTGAGTGGACTAGCCGGGCTCGCCACCATGGTTCTGGGCTTGGTGGTCATCGCCGGATGGGTGCTCGGGGAGCCGGTCCTCACCACGATCGCTCCTGGCCTGGTCACGATGAAGTTCAACACCGCTGTCGGCCTCGTGGCCCTCGGTTTGACGACGTGGCTGCTGAGTCGCCGGTCCAGCCCTCGCTCGACCACCCCGCTCGTCGTCGCGCTGACGGGTGGCGCGATCATCCTGGGTGCGATCACGCTGAGCGAGTACCTCACGGGGGTTGACCTGGGGATCGACAACCCCTTTGGCTTCGACCGAAGCGATGCTGTGGGGACCAGCGAGCCCGGACGGATGTCGCCGCTGAGCGCCCTGTGCCTGGCCGGTGTCGGCACCGCGCTCCTGACCCTTCACCGCGGAGGAGCCCGCGCTGCTCAGTGGATAGCTGGGGGCACGCTGACGGTCAGCGCTGTCGCGGTCATCGGCTACCTCTTCGATCTGGAGAAGCTCTATCGGGTAGACGTCTACACCTCAATGGCGGTACACACCGCAGCCGCTCTGGTCATCCTCAGCCTGTCGGTGCTGGGCCTGCGCGCAGACCGTGGCTTCATGCAACTCGTGACCGGCGACTCCGTCGGGGGCTTGGTCCTTCGCAGGCTGCTCCCTTGGATCCTGCTGATGCCCACAGCCATCGGCGCACTTCTGGTGGCAGGCGTCCAGCGCGGCTGGTACGACGACCGTTTCGCGTTCGCTGCGTTCGTCACCCTCGGGACTGTGGTCGGCGCGCGAGGCGCCTGGGTCCAGGGGCGACGGCTCCGCAACATCGACGGTCGACGCGCGAGCGCTGAAGAGGTCCGGGCGCGCCTCCAGGCCAGCCTCGCCGAGCGGGACCGACTTGCCGCCCAGTTGATCAGTAGCGAGAAGCACGTTCGCGAGGTCATCGGAAACTCCGTGGACGCCTACATCTCGCTCTCCCCTGATGGTCGGGTCGAGGGCTGGAACGACGCGGCAACCAGGTTGTTCGGCTGGTCTCAAGCAGAAGCGGCCGGTCAGTACCTCGACGCCTTGATGGTTCCCCCCGAACACGCCGAGGCTCACCGCGAAGGCCTTCGACGGGCCTCCGCCGGAGGCCGGGGTCCGCTGCTCGGGCGTGCGGTCGAGATTGACGCCCTGCACCGGGACGGGCACGGACTGTGGGTCGAGCTCACCATCTGGGCGGTCAAGGTTGACGAGAGATGGGGCTTTCACGCGTTCTTGCGTGACGTCTCGGAACGTCGAGCAGCCGAGGTCGAGTTGAGACGGATGAACGCCGAGCTGCGTCAGTTCGCTGGAGTGGTCGCCCACGACCTGCGAACGCCTCTGACCACGATCGCCGGCTACGCCGAGCTCCTCCGGGATCAGGCCGAGCTGAGCAAGGAAGATCCCAAGTCGCTGGACTGGATCCGGCGCATCGAGGGCGCCGCCAGCCGCGGCGCGAACCTGATCGCCGATCTGCTGGGCTTCACGAAGATCGGGTTGGGGGACCTCGCCACCGAGCAGGTGGACCTCAGCCGACTCGTGGGCGAGTTGGTCAACGAACAGCGAAGCCTTGGCCATCAGGACGCGACGATCCAGGTGTGGCCGCTGCCGACGGTGCTAGGGGATGTCAGCCTGCTGCGGCAGCTCTTCGCCAACCTGATCGGCAACGCGTTGAAGTACGCCGACAACGGTGCCTCGACGCAGGTGTGCATCCGCATCGTTCCGAGCCTGCCCCTAGGTCGCGTGGTCGTGCAGGTGAGCGACAACGGCCCCGGGATCCCAGAAGCGGAGCGTGCTCATATCTTCGAGATGTTTCAGAGAGGCGCCGACGTTGGGTCCATCGACGGAACCGGCATCGGCCTCGCGATCTGTCGACAGATCGTGGAG
>CBDTZB010000461.1:0-2851 GCA_965364795.1 uncultured Nocardioides sp. | reverse complement strand
TCCTCGTCCCCCTCGCCGCTGCGCGGGAAGACCGAGAAGATGACGCGACTGCGCAAGGTCATCGCGACCCGCATGGTCGAGTCGCTCCAGGTCGCAGCCCAGCTGACCACTGTGGTCGAGGTCGACGTCACGTCGATCTCGCGCCTGCGAGACGCCCACAAGGTCGCCTTCGCCGAGCGTGAGGGCGTGAAGCTCTCCTACCTGCCGTTCTTCGCCAAGGCGGCCGTGGACGCGTTGAAGGAGCACCCCTCCCTCAACGCCGCCATCGACATGGAAGCCGGCGAGGTGACGTACTTCGACCGCGAGAACCTGTCCATCGCCGTCGACACCGAGAAGGGTCTGCTCACCCCCGTCATCAAGGACGCGGGCGACCTCTCCGTGGCGGGCCTGGCGCGGAAGATCAGCGACGTCGCCGAGCGCACGCGGACCAACAAGATCGGTCCGGACGACCTGTCGGGCGGCACCTTCACGCTGACCAACACCGGCAGCCGCGGCGCCCTGTTCGACACCCCGATCATCAACCAGCCCCAGGTCGCCATCCTGGGCACCGGCTCGGTGGTCAAGCGTGCGGTGGTCATCGACGACGCGAACCTCGGCGAGACAATCGCGGTGCGCCAGATGGTCTACCTCGCGTTGACCTACGACCACCGAATCGTCGACGGTGCCGACGCGGCGCGCTTCCTGGGCGACGTCAAGGAGCGCCTCGAGGCCGGTCAGTTCGAGGTCTGAGGAATGGCCCTCTCGATCCTGTTGGCGGGCAGCTCTGGGTTCCTCGGCCGGAACCTCAGCGCTGCCCTGGTCGGGCGAGGTCATTCAGTGACCTCGCTCGTCCGCCAGCCGACCTCTGCACCTGACGAGTCCACGTGGGACCCGTACGCCGCCCCAGCCGGACAGTTGGATCACGCCCGGATCGAGGCGGCCGATGTCGTCATCAACCTGGCGGGGTCTCCCACAGTCGGCAACCCCCACTCGAAGAAGTGGGCCCGCGAGTTACGGGAGAGCCGGGTCATCACGACCCGGGTCCTGGCCGAGGCCATTGCGGCCTCGGACCGCAAGCCAGCCTTCCTGGCCGGCAACGGGATCTCCTACTACGGCGATCACGGTTCCCAGGTGTTGACCGAGGAGTCCGACAGCCGCGGCAACGCGCTGCTGACCGAAGTCACCCGTGACTGGCAGGCAGCAGCCGACCCCGCCGTGGAGGCGGGGGCTCGGGTTTGTTTCCTGCGCACCTCTCCGGTGATGGACCGGGGCAGTGACCCGCTGAAGAAGTTGGCGACGCTGTTCAAGCTCGGTCTGGGCGGCAAGCTCGGTGACGGCCAGCAGCACATGGCGATGATCTCGTTGCGCGACTGGGTCGGTGGAGTCATCCACCTCGCCGAGCACGCCGATGCCTCAGGACCGTTTAACTTCTGCTGCCCGGTGACCCCGACGAACGAGGAGTTCACCAAGGCTCTCGCCGAAGCGTTGGAGCGTCCCTCCTTCGCCCGTGTCCCCAAGTCGTTCCTCAAGGTCGCTGCGGGCGAGATGGCTCCGGAGTTGCTGGGCTCCCTGAATGTCCGCCCGGCCGCGCTTCAGGCTGCCGGGTATGAGTTCCAGGACCGCGAGGTGCACGGCGTACTCCGCACCGGGCTCAAGTAGCCGCTGCGGCTCAGGCGGGTCGAACCCCCGCCACCAACCAGTCGTCGTCGATCAGCCGCAGGGTGATCCGTCGCGTTGACCAGCGATCGCGGGGCAACGCGACCCTTCGCTCCTCACCGCCGCTGGTTCTTACGGCGAAGCCCCCGACGAAACGGTCAGTGACGACGATGACGAGTCGGCGCGGGCTGCGGGTCACCACGGTCGCTCCCCTCACCTGAGTCTCCAACGACTCAACGACCCAGCCCCGCTCCACCCACCGTCGCAGCATCGTCCGATCGGTCATCCCTGCCCCCGCGTCGCGGGTGTAGAGCGCCCGCAGCGCCCCCAGGTCGCCGGCCGCCCAGGCTGCCGCTCGCCGCTGGTCCCACCCCCGCACAATCGCCAGGCCCTGAGTCCGTGAGGGCCGGATCGCGACCGGCGCTTCGAGGGTTGCTTCCGCGACCGTTTCGGGAGTTCGCGGCGTCTGGGCGGGGAGAGCCACTGCCACGAGCGCTGCGATCAGGACGGCACCCGCGAGCACCACGCTGAGAATTCTGCCCGTTCTCCTAGAACGACTCCTCGCAACCGACATACTCCTGTCCTACCGGTTTGCGGTGCAGGAGCGCAGAAGTTATCCACAGCCGCGGAGTATGGTTGTTCGGGTGAGTAGTTCTTCGGCCCCCTCCCCTGGGCCCGCCAACGGGTCAGCCGACGGATCGGCCCGCGAGTTCGCAGGAGTTTTCGAGGACGCCGGCTTCGGCGACGCAGCCGTCGACTATGTGACCGCCTGGGACCTGCAGCGTGAAGTGCACGCTGCTGTTGTCGAGGGCTCGCGCCCCGACACGGTGTTGCTGTTGGAGCACCCGCCGGTCTACACCGCCGGCAAACGGACCGAACCTCACGAGCGTCCGGTGGACTCCGGCGGCGCCGACGTCATCGACGTCGACCGCGGCGGCAAGATCACCTTCCACGGCCCCGGCCAACTGGTGGGCTACCCCATTGTTCGATTGCCCGGCCACGTGCTGGTCGTCGACTACGTACGTCGGGTCGAGGAGGCCCTGATCGGGGTCTGCTCGGAGTTCGGGGTCACCACCGCTCGCGTTCCGGGCCGCAGCGGAGTGTGGCTGCGAGCCGACGACAAGGGACCTGAGCGCAAGATCGCGGCCATCGGAATCCGGGTCAGTCGCGGCGTGGCCATGCACGGGTTCTCCCTGAACTGCGACGTCGACCTGGC
>CBDTZB010000460.1:0-2855 GCA_965364795.1 uncultured Nocardioides sp. | reverse complement strand
CCGAGTCAGCGAATCACTTGAGCGAGACGGAGGCTCCGGCGCCCTCGAGGGACTCCTTGGCCTTCTCGGCCGTGGCCTTGTCGACCTTCTCCAGGACCGCCTTGGGCGCGGCCTCGACCAGCTCCTTGGCCTCCTTCAGGCCGAGGGAGGTCAGGGCGCGCACCTCCTTGATGACGTTGATCTTCTTCTCGCCGGCACCCTCAAGGATGACGTCGAATTCGTCCTGCTCGGCTTCGGCTTCGCCGCCGCCGGCAGCCGCGCCGCCAGCAGCCGCAACGGCGACCGGAGCAGCGGCGGTGACGCCGAAGGTCTCTTCGAACTGCTTCACGAACTCAGAGAGCTCGATGAGGGTCATTTCCTTGAACGCTTCGAGCAGCTCGTCAGTGCTGAGCTTCGCCATGGTGGCGTTTCCTTCCATTCGGTGCCCCCGCCGTCGTACGACGTGGGCTGGGTTTCAGGTGGTTGTTCCGCGGCCTGATCTCAGGCTTCGGTGGTGTCGCCCTCATCAGTTGCGGCCTCGGCAGGTGCCTCGGTCGCCTCTGCTGCGGGAGCCTCGTCGGCAGATGCCTCCGGGGCCTCCTCTGCGGCGGCGGGCTCGGCCGAAGCCACACCCGCACCACCTGCGAGGATCGATGGGTCCTCTTGCGCCTTCGCTTCCAGGGCGCCGGCGAGCCGGGCAGCCTGGGCGAGCGGAGCGTTGAGGAGGTAGACGGCCTGGCTGAGCGAGGCGAGCATGCCGCCCGCGAGCTTGCCCAACAGAACCTCGCGCGACTCAAGATCGGCCAGTTTGGCGATCTGCTTCGCGTCGAGGGGGTTGCCGTCCAGGATGCCGCCCTTGATTTCAAGAGCGGGGTTTGCCTTGGCGAAGTCACGCAGACTCTTCGCAGCCTCAACGACGTCGCCGTCGGCTGCGATGAAGGCGATGGCCGTGGGGCCGACGAGGAACTCGTCGAATCCCTCGATGCCCGCCTCAGTGGCGGCCCTCTTGGTCAGCGTGTTCTTGACCACGGCGTAACTGGCGTTCTCACCAAGGGAGCGGCGAAGTTCTTGCAGCTCCTTGACGGTGAGACCGCGGTAGTTGGTCAGTACCGCGCCAGCAGATGCGTTGAAGTTCTCAACGATCTCCGCAACGGCGGCCTGACGGTCTTCCCGCGCCATGGGTCTCCTTCCGGACTGAGGAGACCGCCTCCGGGAACACATCCACCGAAAGAAGGAACGCCCTGAGCGCAGGCTCAGGGCGTGGACTGGCGTGTTGCGCTTCTCAGCGCTCTACGGGTCTTGCTCTGTTTCCTACGCGGGCCGTCCACAACTTCTGCGGAACCTTCGGTCAGGTCTGCATGCACAGGCTGACTACCGGCGGTCTCTGGTTACTCGGAGAACAGTAGGGGAGAGATCGCGTCGCTCCAAATCGTGTGGCGCGGGTCCACTGTCCTCCCTCACGACCACCACATTCTGCGGACCTCTGTAGGCAAGGCACCCTCTCGGGTGGCACGATCGGGGCGTGACCAGCCAGTCTGCCGCCCGACTCGACTCCCTCGCGCCCGCCGAACTCGCCGCCTTCCTCGAAGAGCAGCGAGCGGCCTACGCCGACCTTCAGGCTCGAGGCCTCAAGCTCGACCTGACCCGAGGTAAGCCGTCGAGCGAACAGTTGGACCTGTCCAACGACCTGCTCAACCCGCCAAGCACCACCAAGGATCGAGCCGGTGTCGATGTCCGCAACTACGGCGGACTCGAAGGGCTCACCGAGCTTCGCGAGATCTTCGCCGAACTGCTCGGGACCCAGGTCGAACAGGTCCTGTGCGGCGGCAACTCCAGCCTGACCCTGATGCACCAGGTCCTCACCACCATGATCCTGCAGGGCGGCCCCGGCTCACCCCGTCCGTGGAAGGACGAACCGGTGCTGAAGTTCATCTGCCCTGTCCCCGGCTACGACCGACACTTCTCGATGCTCGCCGACCTCGGCATCGAGATGCTCACGGTGCCCATGCGCCATGATGGTCCCGACGTCGAAGCAGTCGCTGAGCTCGTGCAGAACGACCCTCGAGTCAAGGGCATGTGGATCGTGCCGACCTACGCCAACCCCACAGGGGCTGTGGTCTCGCAAGAGGTGGCGGCGGCACTGATGTCGATGCCCACCGCGGCGCCAGACTTCCGGATCTTCTGGGACAACGCCTACGCCTTCCACCACCTCACCGATGTGGAGGAGAAGACCGCCGACGCGCTGAGTCTGGCCGCGGCTTCTGGACACCCCGATCGACCGATCGTCTTCGCATCCACCTCCAAGATCACCTTCGCCGGTGCTGGGGTGTCCGTCCTGGCCGCCTCGGTCGTGAACAAGACGTGGTTCCTCAAGCATCTGGCGATGGCCTCCATCGGACCCGACAAGATCAACCAGCTGCGGCACTTCGAGTTCTTCGGGTCCGCCGACGGAGTCCGCGTCCACATGCGCAAACACCGCGAGATCATCGCCCCCAAGTTTGCCGCCGTCGAGACCGCGCTCCAGACCGCGCTCGCTGGTCGCGGGATCGCCGAGTGGACCCAACCGACCGGTGGCTACTTCGTGAACCTCGACGTCGTGAACGGTACGGCGACCCGCGTGGTGGATTTGGCCAAGGCCGCCGGGATCGCGCTCACGCCCGCCGGGGCGTCATACCCCTACGGCAGAGATCCGCGCGACCGCAACATCCGCCTGGCTCCGACGTTCCCCGAGTTGGCTGAGGTCGAGACCGCGATGGCCGGGGTCGGCACGTGTGTAGCCCTCGCTGCGGCGGAGAAGCTCAGCGGCGCCAGCTGAGCGACGCCCCGGTACCGCCCATAGCAACGCAGAACGGCCCGACTCCCTCAGGGGAGTCGGG
>CBDTZB010000459.1:0-2860 GCA_965364795.1 uncultured Nocardioides sp. | reverse complement strand
GAAGGCGATATCAAGAAGCGCCTCTTCGAAGAGATCCAGAGCGAAGGATCTTGTGAGGGACTGGACTTTGACGACGACATCGAACCTTGGCTCGGGGACCGCTTCGCGATCGCTGCCGTCGACGTGGGCGAAAACGAGCCAGCCCCCGTGTTCGTGGTGCAGATCGACGACGCCGGAGCCGCTGATGAGGGGATGGAAGCGCTCCAAAACTGTGCTGCCGAGGACGGCGGCGACAGCGGGGGCGGGTGGGTGATCGAGAACGGCTGGGCGTTGGTAGCCGAAACGGCAGAGATCGCCGAGCAGGTCGCCGACGCTCGGTCCGAAGGGACCCTGGCGGACGCAGCGGACTTCCAGGAGTGGACCGAGGCAGCCGGAAAGCCGGGAATTATCACCGGTTACGCCGCGCCCGCCGCGGGGAAGTTCTTCGCCGATGCCGGTCTAGGAGGACCGCTCGAGGCGGGAGTGCCCGACGAACTCCTCGACGTACTCAACGACTTCGACGGCGCCGGGATGACGGTTCGCTTTGATGACGGATCTCTCGAAGTTGAGACGGCCTCCAGCCTCGACATCGTCGGCCTGAACACCTTGACAGGCAGCGACCGCGGCGCGGACACCATTAGCACCCTGCCCGCCGAAACGGCAGCAGCCTTCGGCGTCGCCTTCTCCGAGGGATGGGTTGAGGACCTGCTGGAGTACGCCGCTAAGTTCGCCGGCGAGGACGTCGACCTCGACGAGATCGTCGCAGAGATCGAGCGTGAAACGGGACTGTCGATCCCCGAGGACGTCGAAACGCTGGCAGGGGAGTCCTTAGCCGTGGCCATCGGCGCCGATCTCGACGCCGAGACGTTCTTCAACTCCGCCGACGGCAGCGACGTTCCGGTGGGAGTCAAGATCAAGGGTGACGCCAGCGAGATCGAGGACATCCTCGCCAAGCTCACTGCGGACCAAGCTTTCCCGGAGAACGTGGCCGGGAGCGACGCCGACGGCGACTACGTGGTCGTAGGACCTAACCCGTCCTTCCGTCAGGACCTCCTGGAGGACGGGGGCCTCGGAGACACCGACATCTTCAAGGACGTCATTCGCGAAGACTCCGTCGGCACGGTGCTGTTCGTGAACTTCGATGCAGGAAGCAACTGGCTGGCCGAGCTGGTCGGAGACGACCAACAGGTGAAAGAAAATCTTGAACCCCTCACCGGTCTCGGTATCTCGGCCTGGTCCGAAGGCAAGGTTGGCCATTCAGTCCTGAGAATCACCACCGACTGACCGCGAGTCGGCGCGTCTTGACGCCGTAACGGAAGGTGTCAACCTGTTTGGAGTCGTTCGTCGGTGGTGGGGTGGTTGATAGCGACGTACGCCATCGGGGTTCGGATGGTTGGTGGGCGGTTGAATCGTTCGGGATGCGCGGCGTGGAGGTTCTCCATGGTCTTGCGTCGTTCGTGGTGGGTCTTCTTCCAGGTTCCGTGATGGATCGCGGTGGGGGTGTGGCCCTCTAGGGCGGTGTGGTGATGTTCCTGGTTGTACCAATCGATGAAGGTGGTCGTCCAGGCTCGTGCGTGGTTGATGTCGGTGAAGTGGGTGGGGTAGGTCGGGGTGTACTTCGCGGTCTTGAACAGTGACTCGCTGTAGGGGTTGTCATTGGAAACCCGGGGCCGGTTCTTCGAGACCTCGATGCCGAGATCGTGGAAGAGACCGGTGAGGGTTTTGGAGGTCATCGCGGGTCCGCCGTCGGAGTGCACGATTCCTGGGCGGCCCCGGTGCTCACCGAACGCGGTCGTGAACATCTCTCGAGCCAGTTCGTCGTCCTCGTGGGCCTCTACCCGCCATCCCACGATCATCCGGGAGAACACGTCTAGGGCGACGTAGAGCTGGTAGGACACCCGTTTGTAGGGGCCCTTGAGGTGGGTGATGTCCCAGGACCACGCCTGCATCGGAGCATTGACCACGAGGGTGGGGATCACTGACGCACGGTGTTTGCGGGTTCGCCGGACCGGACGCTGAGAGTTGAGGCGAGACCGTGCGATCCGGTGCCATGTCGAGAGTGACGCGACGGGGTCACCGGCGTCCAGGGCGTCGTAGTACCCCTGATAGACCGAGTTCCCCCCAGCGAATGCTGTGGTGAGTTTCTCGGTGATCTGTTCTTGTTCCCCAGCGCTGAGCCACGCAGGTGCGGTCCTGGCCCGGTGCGGGACCGGGTCACTCACGCGGGGTCGTGGTTTGTGGTGGTACTGCCACGTTGAACGCGACATCCCTGCCAGCCTCAACGCTGTTCGCTGGGAGAGGCCTGCGGTTATCAACGCGCAGACCAACGCGATCGTGATGTCTTTTACCGGTGGTCGGTGGGAGTGTCGTTGTTGTGGTCCGAGATCTCGTCCTGTCCGTGTGGATGCAAGATCTCGATAGCTTTTCCCAACGCATCGACCGCCCGACGGTGCGAGGCGATCTCGGCCTCATGTGCGGCGGCCTTCTTGTCCGCAGCAGCTAACTGCGCGCGCAGTGCTTGGTTCTCTTTCAACACCCGCTTCAGCGCCGTCGATTCCTCCATACTCACCAGTCCCACCCCAGCGCGTGGGACCAGGCCCTGCTCGAGGGAGTCGGTGAGGACCTGCCGGCGCCAACGCAAAAAACGGTCTTTCTTGAGGCCACGTTCGGCGAGGAAACGGGCCTTAGACCCGTGCGGAACCGTGATGTATTCATAGACCAGCGCACGCTGCTCCTCAACGGTGTAGAAATCCTCGACTGCCATGTCAATCAACTCCAAGCTCAATGGAGACGACTGACTCACAACCAGAGTGACACGTAGGGCCTGCGCGTCAAGTAGCGCCGACTCGTCAGAGGTGGGGGCGGAAGGTGCGGACGCGCT
>CBDTZB010000458.1:0-2865 GCA_965364795.1 uncultured Nocardioides sp. | reverse complement strand
TGAGCAAGTTCGGCGATCTGACCGGCCATCTCGACACCGGTGGGGCCGGCGCCGACGACCACGAAGGTCAGCAGGTGGTCGACGTTGTCGCCGCGCAGGGCGCCGAGCTCGGCCATCTCGAAGGCGCCGAAGATCCGGCCGCGTAGTTCGAGGGCGTCGTCGATGCTCTTCATGCCGGGGGCGAACTCGGAGAACTGGTCGTTGCCGAAGTAGGACTGGCCGGCGCCGGCCGCGACGATCAGCGAGTCGTAGGACACCGACGTCTCCCGACCCACGACGTGGGAGGTGACGACCTTGCTGGTCAGGTCGATGCTGGTGACCTCACCGAGGAGGACCTGAGCGTTCTTCTGCTTGCTCAGCACCTCACGGGTCGGCGGGGCGATCTCACCTTCGGAGAGGATGCCGGTCGCGACCTGGTAGAGCAGCGGCTGGAAGAGGTGGTGGGTGGTCTTCGCGATCATCGTGACGTCGACGTCGGCGCGACGCAGTTCCTTGGTGGCGAACAGTCCGCCGAAGCCGGATCCGATGACCACCACCCGGTGTCGTCCGCTGGCCTCGGGGGTGGGGTTCGCGCGGGTCGTCGGCGTCTCGGTCACGATGGGCCTGCCATCCCTTCTGGTTCAAACTGGTGAGTGGTGCGTCGGTCCGGTCATTGTCCCGAGCCAGGACCGCGAGCGCCGAATCAGCACCGCGGTCAAGTCCATCACACCAGAACGTCGACCGCGGTAGAAATGTTTCTCAGGTGCGTTTGACGCGTCCCACCGTGGGGTAGAACCGACTGCAGAACCACTCGCACCACTAGCATCGAACAGCACCAAGACCACCACGACCAGAATTGGAGACCTGGGTGTGCCCCTGAACCGACCAGCCCTCTCCTTGGGCGCAGGACCCCGCGGCGTGCGTGATGCGCGCGCGTGGGTGGTTCAGGTCTGCTCGGAGATCGGTCGCGACGACCTCCTCGAGTGCGCCTCGCTCGGGGTTTCGGAGTTGGTCACGAACGCTCTGCTTCACGGCGCTCCGCCCATCCAGGTGCAGGTTCGTGGCACGGTCGATCACCCGCGGGTCGAGGTGCGTGACGGCTGCACGCGCCCCCCGACGCTTCCTTCGGTCGACCAGAACCCGATGGAGATCGACCTCGAAACGCTGCCTGAGGATCTCGATGAGGTGCTACTCACCTTCGGTCGTGGCTTGGACATGGTCGCCCGCGCCGCGACCGCCTGGGGTGCGGAGATCGAGGAGGACGGCAAGGTGCTGTGGTTCGAACCGGCCGCCCACCTCGCCGAGGACTCCGGTGTCCCAGGGGTGTTGACCGAGCCGCTGAGAGAGCTGCGCGACGACTTGCCCGACCCCGCACAGGACCTGGTCGACATCGAGTTGCTCAACGTCCCGGTCCGAGCGCACCGATCTTTCCAGCGGCACTACCGCGAGCTGCGGCGCGAGCTGCGACTCCTGGCCCTGGCCCACGAGTCGGACTACCCCCACGCGAAGAACCTCTCGGACCTGTTCGGATCCTTGGAGGGTCGCCTGCGCGGCGATCTGACCACCGACCAGGTCGCCGCCGCCCACGAACAGGGCGCCGAGCACCTCGACATTGCGGTGCGAATCTCCGAGGCCCGAGTTGTCCGGGTCGGGCAGGTCTCCGAACTTCTCGACCTCGCCGACGACTTCTGCCGTGCGGAACGACTCCTGGTCCTGGGGCGATCTCCTGAGCAGGTGCGCTTCCAGCGGTGGCTGCTAGGCCAGTACGTCGCCCAGGCCGCCGGCGAGCCCGCGGTGCCGTGGGACGACGCGTCGGCGACCGGGATCCGGCACACTAACGTCTCGTGACCTCTCCCCCGGCCGTCCAGCGTGACGGTTCGGGTGTGGCTGGCCTGGTGGCCCTGGTCGCGGTGGGCGGCGCCGCTGGCGCAGTCCTGCGCCATCTCCTGACCCTCCCCGCCGGTGGCGATGAGTTGCTGGGCGTCACCCTGGCCATCAATGCGGTCGGCTCCCTGCTGCTGGGGCTCCTGCCCCTGATCGACCGGGTACGCCGCTCCGAGGCCTACCTGGTTGCCGTCGGGCCAGGGCTGCTGGGCGGTTTCACCACGCTCTCCGCGGTCAACGAGCAGGGCAGGGCGCTGCTGGCCGATGACCGCGTTCTGCTGGGTGCCGCCTACCTGCTGGGGACTTTGGTTGTCTGCGTGGGCGCCGCAGCGGTGGCCGGTGGCATCGTGGCCCGGCGCGTTGAGGGGCGGCGCGCGTGATCGACGTACTGCTGGTGGGGTTGGGGGCGGGAGCCGGGGCGGCGTTGCGCTTCCTCTCAGCGCGGCGCTGGGACGGCCATTGGCCGCAGGGGACGCTGCTGGTCAACGTGGCCGGGTCGGTGCTGCTCGGCTTCCTCGTCGGGGTCGGCCTGGGCGACCGGGGCTTGGTCCTGCTGGGGGTGGGCTTCGCGGGAGGGCTGACGACGTACAGCTCGTTCGCGGTGCAGACGCACTCCCGGATCCGACCCCACCCACGTCGGGCAGCGGCGTACGCCGGGCTGACGGTGGCCGTGTCGTTCACCGGCTGCGTGGTCGGCTACCTGCTCGGCCGCCTGTTCTGAAAGGCTGGCCGGCTCAGCCGTAGCCGAGTTCGTGCAGTCGCGCCTCTTCGATACCGAAGTGGTGGGCGACCTCGTGGACGACGGTGATCCGGACCTCTTCGATCAGGTGCGCCTCGTCGCGACACATCTGCTGGAGGGGTTGGCGGAAGACGAAAATGCGGTCCGGCAGCGCGGCCGCCATGAAACTGTCGCGCTCGGTCAGTGCGTAGCCCTCGTAGAGCCCCAGCAGGTCGCTGGGCTCGCCGGCTGGCGGATGCTCCTCGACGAGGACGACCAGGTTC
>CBDTZB010000457.1:0-2870 GCA_965364795.1 uncultured Nocardioides sp. | reverse complement strand
GGGCATCGTCCGAGGGGCGATCGATGCGGGGGAGTTCCTTCCACTCGGTCAGCAGTTTCTGGATGCGCGCTGCCCCGTGGCGCCAGTCGGTGCCGGTCGCGATCGCCTCGGCCTGCTCAACGACCTGCTCCTTCTGGGCCTTGGTCGCGGCGGTCTGCTCGGCCTTCTCGGCCTTGCGGGCGGCCCGCTGCTGGGCGATGACCGGTCCAAGTGAGTCCAGGCGTCCAGCCAGGCTGGCCAGATCGCCGACGGCGTTGGCGTCCACGACAGTCTCGCGAACCTGCTTGATCGTCTCGGACGCCTCCTCGGGGTTCAAAACCCCGGAGCGAACGCGCTGCTCGAGCAGACTGACCTCGGTCTCCAGCGACTCGAAACGTTGGGTGAAGAACCGCAAGGCCTCCTCAGGGGAGCCTTCGGCGTACTGGCCGACCGACCGCTCGCCGTCCGCCGTCTTGACATAGACAGTGCCGTCGTCAACGACGCGACCCCAATCGCTGTTCGTCACAGGTGTTCCTTCGCTCGATCGCATGTGGTGGAACGTTGGCCCACAACAGATGGGCACGCTGGGCGACATCCTAGGAGACGGCTTCGGGTTGAGAGATACCCCTGCGACTTCTTGCGATGGTTCTGGATAGTCTGGCCCGGTGTTGATAGCTGGCTTTCCCGCAGGACCATGGGGCACTAACTGCTTCGTCGCCGCCACCGGACCGGGCACGGAGTGTGTCGTTGTCGACCCGGGAAAGGACGCCGCTAGCGGAGTTGCTGACCTCGTTCGCGAGCACAGGTTGAAACCTGTCGCGGTGCTGGTGACCCATGGGCACATCGATCACATGTGGTGTGTAGCGCCCGTCGCAGGGACCTATGACGCGACGGCGTGGATCCACCCCGCGGACCGACACTTGCTCACCGACCCCATGGCAGGCATGTCGCGCGAGACCTCGCAGATGCTGCTCGGTGGCGACTACGAATGGGCCGAGCCGGACGACGTTCAGGAGCTCAGCGACAACCAGACCATCGAGTTGGCCGGCCTTCAGTTTGTCGTTGACCACACCCCGGGGCACACCGAGGGTTCAGTCACCTTCCGCACGCCGTACGGCGCTCAAGACGTTTCCGAGGTGATGTTCGCCGGAGACCTCCTATTCAAGGGCTCGATCGGCCGGACCGACCTGCCGGGTGGCGACCACGCCACGATGCAGCGCAGCCTGGCCAACAAGGTGTTGCCGCTCGCCGACAACATCGTGGTTCTCCCTGGACACGGAGACCAGACCACGATCGGGGCGGAGCGAGCGACCAACCCGTTCTTGTTGGACCTTCAGGGCAAGGCCGGCCCCGCGGACCCGGTTACCCGGGGTCTGTGAAGAACAGTGGCTAACAAGATTGCCCCGCTCAGCGGGTTTCCCGAGTTGCTGCCTGCCCAGCGAATGGTTGAGCAGCAGGTGATCGACACCCTGCGCCATACCTTCGAACTCCATGGGTTCGCGAGCATCGAGACCCGCGCTGTCGAGCCCATGGACCAGTTGTTACGCAAGGGCGAGACCTCCAAAGAGGTCTACGTCTTGCGGCGGCTTCAGGAGGCGGAGGCTGGTGCCGATGCGGGCCTCGGCCTGCACTTCGACCTGACGGTTCCCTTCGCCCGCTACGTGCTGGAGAACGCCGGGAAACTCGACTTCCCGTTCCGTCGCTACCAGATCCAGAAGGCTTGGCGCGGTGAACGACCTCAGGACGGGCGCTATCGCGAGTTCACCCAGGCCGACATCGACGTGGTGGGTCGGGAGAGCCTGGCCTTCCATCACGACATCGAGGTCGCCCGCGTCATGCTCGACGCTCTGAGCAGGCTCGACTTCCTGCCCGGGTTCACCCTCCAGGTCAACAACCGCAAGCTGATCCAGGGCTTCTACGCCGGCCTGGGTGCCCCCGATGTCCCGGCGGTGATGCGTCTGATCGACAAACTCGACAAGATGCCCGCCGAGGCGGTGCATGGACTTTTGGTCAGCGACGCCGGTCTGACCGCTGGGCAGGCGGACCTCTGCCTGGACTTGGCGCAGATCGCCACCGAGGACCTCGGCTTCGTAGAGCAGGTCCGCGCACTCGGGGTTCAGGACCCGCTGCTGGACGAGGGCCTCGACGAACTCGCCAAACTAATCGAGGGTTGCCAGGTTCTGGTCTCGGATCGCGTCCGGATCCTGGCTGATCTCAAGATCGCTCGCGGCCTGGATTACTACACCGGCACCGTGTTCGAGACCCGCTTGCACGGCAGCGAAGCGCTCGGCTCCATCTGCTCAGGAGGTCGCTACGACGCCCTGGCCAGCGATGGCCGCACGACTTACCCCGGCGTCGGCATCTCCTTCGGGCTGAGTCGCGCCCTGGTGCCGATGCTTAACCGCGGTGAACTGATTGCCGAGCGTTCGGTGCCGAGTGCCGTGCTGGTTGCCGTCACCGACGAGGAGTCGCGCAACGCGGCGGTCGAAGTGGCCACGGCCCTACGTTCCCGGGGGATCGCCTGCGAGGTGGCTCCCGCCGCCGCCAAGTTCGGTAAGCAGATTCGACACGCAGAACGACGTGGCATCCCGTTCGTCTGGTTCCTCCAGGACGACGGGGCTCACCAGGTCAAAGACATCCGATCCGGCGAGCAGGTCGACGCCGATCCGGCCACGTGGTCACCGCCCGACCAGGACCGGCGTCCTCGGGTGGTCTCGACGAGCTCGACCAACGAGGACAACTCGACCAACGCAGGCTCCACCAATAACAACAGGGAGAACACCCAGTGATTCGCACCCAGGACGCCGGCGCCTTGCGCGCCGAGCACGTCGGCCAGACCGTCACCCTTGCCGGATGGGTCGCCAAGCGTCGCGACCACGGGGGAGTGGCGT
>CBDTZB010000456.1:0-2880 GCA_965364795.1 uncultured Nocardioides sp. | reverse complement strand
GCCAGCCTCCGGGTCGCTTGGGCTCGATGAACTTGCCGGCGAAACTGACGAAGTCGCCCCCGTCTCCGATCACAATGGCGTCTTCGGCCAGCCGAGGGACGAGTTCGCCGTAGATGCGAGCCGGATGGATGGGGTCGGCCTCGGCGCTGAGCAGTTTCGAGTCCCGCTCGGTGGCTGCTGCGACCGTGTCGGCCAGGGATTGTGTCCAGGCGGACCAATCGGGCTTGTTGCCGCGCTCCATCGTGGCCGCAAGGGTGTCGAAGACCGTGGACAGATCGCCGGAGACGGATTCCTCCAGGGAGGCGTGGGTGCTGACCTGGCCGGGGGAGTCGGCGATGTGGACAACCCGGGCAGGCGTCGAGCCCTCCTCCTTGCCTCCGAAGACTCCGTAGCCGAGGCGGAAGTCCAGCGGGGTCCCCACGACCACGACCAGGTCGGCACCCCCGAGGGCCTGGCTGCGTGCCTTCGTGGCGAGGAGGGGGTGACCGCCCGGGATGATGCCCCGGCCCATGCCGTTGGTGATGCAGGGGATCCCGACCGACTCGGCGAAGCGGAGCGCGGCTACCTCGGCGTGATCGGCCCACACGTCCGTGCCCAGGATTAGAACCGGCCGGGTGGCCTTGGCCAGGAGCGTCGCGATGCGGTCCAGCGCGTCGGTGTCCGGGGCAGACCCCCGGACGGGGCCGCCGACAGGGGCGGGGCCGGAGGCATCGAGGAAGAACTCATCCATGGGCACGTCGACGAACACCGGGCCCCGATGAGAGGCGCGCGCCTCGCGGAACGCCCGATCGATGCCGGGGAGGATGTCGCCCGCCGTGTGGAGGGTGGTGGCCATCTTGGAGACCGACTCGACGATGGGGGGCTGGTCCAACTCCTGCAACGAGCCAGACCCCCACCGGTTAGCCGGGGCCCGACCACCGATGACGACCATCGGGGAGCCGGCGAACTGCGCCTGAGCGATGGCGCTGACGCCGTTGGTGACCCCGGGGCCGGCGGTCAGGACCGCGAGACCGGGCACCCGGGTGAGCTTGCCGGTCGCTTCGGCTGCGAAGGCGGCGGTCTGTTCGTGGCGCACATCGAGTAGACGCATCGGGGGATCAGCCTTGACGGCACCGTCGTACATCGGGAACACGTGCGCACCCGAGAGGGTGAACATGGTCTCCACCCCGTGGGCTCTGGCCACGGCCACGGCGAGAACGCCGCTGTGGCCGGAGATGGTGCTCGGGCTTGTGTTGCGGGTCACGTCATCGCTCATGCCCGCAGGTTACTGGTTGCCCGTCCAGGTCAGTTCGAGGTGGGAGGCGTTGGTTCTGCGCAGGGCGTCGACCAGGAGCAGGAGTAGGTCGGCACGAGCCTCGGGGGCGGGGGTGCTCAAGGAGAGGTGGAGGTAGAGGGCGCGAAGGAACGACTGCACATTCGTCGTCGCGATGTGCTCAGGCGAGGTCGGATCTCCGCCGTCGACGCCGCTTTCAGCGGCTGCGATCAGGGTCTCGACCCAGGGCTCCAGGTCGGTCCCGCTGAGGTCGTTGCGGCGCAGGATGCGAAGGACCGCGGCGGCGCAGCGGTCGGGCTCGTCGGCGGTGAGCAGGTTGCTGATCGGTGCGCTGAGTCGCTCAGCGAGAACGTCCAACATCATCTGTTGCTCGGCGGGACCGAGATGCGGTGAGGCGCCGAGGGCGCCGAGGGCGTCAGCCCCGTGGGAAACAGCCAGGGCCCAGCCCTTGTCGGCCACGTAGCCCCGAAGGTCGTGCTCGGCCAGCAGCCAGGTGACCAGGCAGTCGCCCCAGATCATGATCTGGGTGTCCGGCAGGCTGGGAGCCGCCGTGTCTCGATCGATGCAGGACGCGAGCGCCAGGGCGGAGAAACTGCGACGGAAGACATCGTCCCCCTCCGACTCGCCCACACCGATGGTCAACCCGGCTGCCATGCCGTCACCGAGACCGGCGAGCAGATCGTCGTAGACACCCTGTTCGATCCAGGTCCGCAGCGTGGTGAAGGCCAGTTCATCGCGAACATGGGGATCGGGATCGGCGAGCATGCTGGTGAGCTCGGCGGTCAGATCAGGCAGCGAACGGTGGGCCGGGACAGCGTGGCCCTGCTGGGAGATCGCTTCCCAGTCTGAGATCACCTCGCCTGAGGTGGGCCGATCCGAGAGTGACATGCCCTCATCCTGCCAAACGCTCCTAGCCGTGGAACAAAGCGCTCGCCGCCGCTGCGTGCCGCTGTGACGTGCCCTACGGTGGGACCGTGGTGTCCCTGACGGATCTGGCCCGTGCGCACACCGACCTCGGGCCGGACGACATCAAGTGGCTACAACTTCTGCAGGCCGACTGGCAGATCATCGCGGACCTCTCGTTCGCCGATCTGGTGCTGTGGCTTCCGGATCGGACCGGGCAGGGGTTCTGGGCGGGCGCGCAGATGCGGCCGACCACAGGACCCACGGCCTACGTCGATGACGTGGTGGGGTCCTTCGTCGAGGCAGGGCGTCGCCCCTTGATCGATGAGGCCTACGCGCACGGTCGACTCGTCCGTGAAGGGGACCCTGAGTGGCGAGACGAGGTCCCGGTCCGGGTCGAAACGATTCCAGTACGACGGGCTGGGCACGTGATCGCCGTGGTGTCCCGGAACACCAATCTGTTGGGGGTGCGCACTCCGAGCAGGTTGGAGCTGTCCTATCTACAGTCCGCCGCGGATCTGACCCAGATGATCGCGGCCGGGAACTTCCCGGCTCCGGGGCAACGCAGCGATCACGCGGACAGCCCGCGGGTGGGTGACGGGTTCCTGCGGGTCGACCCTGCCGGCTTGGTGGTGTACGCCAGCCCCAATGCCCTCTCGGTGTATCGACGACTGGGTCTCAACGGCGACCTCACGGGACTCTCC
>CBDTZB010000455.1:0-2883 GCA_965364795.1 uncultured Nocardioides sp. | reverse complement strand
TTGCACAACGCCTATGAGGTCACCCGCAAGGACGTGCGGCCTGGGGACACGGTGATCCTGCGCAAGGCGGGGGACGTGATCCCCGAGATCCTTGGTCCCGTCCTCCCGCTGCGTCCGGAGGGGCTGCCCGCCTGGGTGATGCCCACCGAGTGTGAGTCCTGCGGCACGACCCTGGCCGAGCAGAAGGAGGGCGACAAGGACCTGCGGTGCCCCAACCACCGGTCCTGTCCGGCCCAGGTGTGGGACCGGGTCTCCCACGTCGCGGGTCGGGGCGCTTTCGACATCGAAGGTCTCGGTTCCGAAGCCGCGATGGCCCTGCTGGAGACCGGCGTGATCACCGACGAGGGTGACCTCTTCGACCTCGATGAGGCGGCGCTGCTGCGGGTGCCCCTGTTCACCCGGGCTCCGAAGAAGGGCGAGGGCGACCAGCCGGTGCTCAGCGCCAACGGCAGACGGTTGCTGGAAAACCTGGCGGTGGTTCGCAAAACCGACCTGTGGCGTGTGCTGGTCGGGTTGTCGATCCGCCACGTCGGACCATCCGCGGCTCGGGCCCTGGCTCAGAAGTTCGGGTCGATGGACGCGATCCGCGAAGCGTCCCTGGAGGAGTTGGCAGCAGCCGACGGCGTCGGCGCCACGATCGCCGAGGCCGTCACCGAGTGGTTCACCCACGACTGGCATCAGGCGATCGTCGCCAAGTGGGCCGCCGCCGGCGTCACCATGGTCGAGGAGGCCGACGAGTCGGTGCCTCGGACCCTCGAAGGCCTCACCATCGTGGTCACCGGTTCACTGGTGAACTTCAGCCGGGATGGAGCCAAGGAAGCGATCTTGAGTCGAGGCGGCAAGGCGAGTTCGTCGGTGTCCAAGAAGACCGACTACGTGGTGGTGGGTGACAGCCCCGGCTCCAAGGCCGAGAAGGCCGAGTCCCTCGGCGTCCCGGTCATCGATGAGGAGGCCTTCGCGGAGCTTCTGGAGCAAGGGCGGGTCTAGGGCAACCCGGGGGTCGGTCCTCGCCCGGGAACAGGGCGGGTGCCAGGCGCCACTACGATGACCCCCATGCCTGACATCACTCGTGACGAGGTGGCACGCCTGGCCGATCTCGCCAGGATCGACCTCGACGACGCCGAGCTCGACCACCTCGCACCCCAACTGTCCGTGATCCTGGAATCGGTAGCCTCCATCCAGGGCGTGGCCGGCGACGACGTACCGCCGACCTCGCACCCGATGCCCCTGACCAACGTCTTCCGTGAGGACGTGGCTGTGCAGGGACTCACCGCTGAGCAAGCGCTCGCGGGAGCGCCGGAGGTCGACCAACAACGCTTCAGCGTGCCGCGCATCCTGGGGGACGAACAGTGAGCGACGCGAAAGCAGTGAGCGAGAAGAACGTGAACGACTGGACCCGCAAGACCGCCGGGGAACTGGCAGCGGCGCTCGAGGCAGGGGAGACCACCTCGGTCGAACTGACCCAGGCCCACCTGGATCGCATCGCTGCCGTGGACGGTGCCGTGCACGCCTTCCTCCACGTCGATGAGGAAGGATCCCTCGCCCAGGCGGCGGCCTCCGACCAGCGACGTGAGAACGGTCAGCCGAACTCCGTCTTCGACGGCGTGCCGATCGCGGTGAAGGACATCCTGGCCACTGAGGGCATCCCCACCACCTGTGGGTCGAAGATCCTCGACGGCTGGGTGCCGCCGTACGACGCGACGGTGGTTTCGAAGCTGCGGGCAGCCGGGTTGCCGATGCTGGGCAAGACCAACATGGACGAGTTCGCGATGGGCTCCTCCACCGAGCACTCCGCCTTCGGCCCCACGCACAACCCCTGGGACCTCGACCGCATCCCCGGCGGGTCAGGCGGTGGCTCCGCGGCAGCGCTTGCGGCCTTCGAAGCCCCCTTGGCCCTCGGCACCGACACCGGTGGCTCCATCCGTCAGCCCGGTGCGGTCACCGGCACCGTGGGGGTGAAACCGACCTACGGCTCGATCTCCCGCTACGGCCTGGTCGCCCTGGCCAACTCGCTGGATCAGGTGGGCCCGGTGACCCGGACCGTGCGGGACGCGGCTGTCCTCCACGAGATCATCGGTGGGCACGACCCCCGCGACTCCACCTCGATCGCCGACCCGCTCCCGAACCTGACCGCCGCGGTCGACCTAGGCGCGACCGGTGACCTGACGGGCGTCCGAGTCGGCGTCATCAAGGAGCTCGGTGGTGAGGGGTACCAGGACGGTGTTCAGGCCCGCTTCGCCGAGTCCGTCGAACTCATGGTCGCTGCTGGCGCCGAGGTCGTTGAGGTTTCCTGTCCCAACTTCGTGCACGCCCTTGCGGCGTACTACCTGATCCTTCCCGCCGAGGCTTCCAGCAACCTCGCGAAGTTCGACGCGATGCGTTACGGCCTGCGCGTGCTGCCCGAAGGGGTGGACTCGCCCTCGGCCGAGCAAGTCATGCGCGCCACCCGGGACGCCGGCTTCGGCGACGAGGTCAAGCGCCGCATCATCTTGGGCACCTACGCCCTGTCGAGTGGCTACTACGACGCCTACTACGGGCAGGCCCAGAGGGTGTGCACCCTGATCTCGCGTGACTTCGACGCTGCCTTCGGGTCAGCCGACGTGCTGATCTCTCCGACCTCGCCGACGACGGCGTTCAAGTTGGGGGAGAAGCTCGACGACCCGATGGCGATGTACCTCAACGACCTCGCGACCATCCCCGCCAACCTCTCGGGCGTGCCGGGGATCTCGATCCCCAACGGCCTGGCCGAGGAGGACGGGCTGCCCACTGGGCTGCAGATCCTGGCTCCCACGATGGCCGACGACCGGGTCTACCGGGTCGCTGCCGCGGTGGAGACGATGTTGAACGACGCCTGGGGCGGCCCGCTCCTGGATCGTGCCCCGC
>CBDTZB010000454.1:0-2884 GCA_965364795.1 uncultured Nocardioides sp. | reverse complement strand
GCAGTGTGCTGTCCCCTGCGTCGAAGACCTCGTCGAGGATGCTGCGCTCCTCGGTTCCCAGCGTGGAGGAGTCGGACAGCATGGCGCGCAGTTCCTCATCGGTCACGGAGTCCCTGGCCAATGAGGGGTCCCCGCCGAAGATGCGCACCACGGCATCGGTGGAGACGCCCAGGAACCAGATCAGGGGGCGGGCCACCGTCGCGATGCCGGATACCAATGGGGCGAGTGCCAGTGCGAATCCCTCGGCACGTTGCATGGCGAGACGTTTGGCACTCAACTCCCCGACGACGATCGAGAAGTAGGAGATGACCACGGTGATCAGTACCAGCGCAGCGGTGTTGGAGATGCCCTCGGGGACTCCCCAGGACTGCAGGACGGGGGCGAAGCTGGCCGCGAGGGTCGCACCCCCGAACGCGGCTGACAGGAAGCCTGACAGCGTGACACCGATCTGCACCGAGGAGAGGAAAAGGTTGGGATTGCTGACGAGTCGCTGAATGGCCCGGCCGCGCTTGCCCTTGTTGGCAAGCTGCTTGACCCGGCTCTCCCGAAGGCTGATCAGGGCCATCTCCGCGGCGGCAAAAGTGCCGCCGATCAGAATGAACACCCCGATGAGGGCGATGTCTTGGAAAACCTTCATTTCTCCCTAGAGGTTACGCGGATAGGGGCGCCGGTCAAGCGAGCGGGCCATCCGCGCCCGCTCGGCAAGGCGGAGGAGGGAGTCCCACTTGATAGTTCGGCGACCGACAACAACGATGCTGAGCGGGATGCGGGGGCACGCGAGTCAGGCGGTTCCCTATCCGCGTGATCTCTCGGTCCTGCTCGAAAGGACTTCACTCTAGTGGTGACGCGCGAGTCACCCCTGCTGTCCAACGGCGCTCACCTGAAAATGACGGTGCGGTCCCCGTCCGAGAGCACGCGGTGCTCCGCAAAGAGCCGGACGGCTTCGGCCAGCGTCTGGGACTCCTGGGCCTGGCCCTTGCGAACCAGTTTCGCCACGCTCATGCTGTGGTCAACCCGCACCACGTTCTGCTCGATGATGGGCCCCTCGTCGAGGTCACTCGTCACGAAGTGCGCGGTGGCGCCGATGAGTTTCACACCCCGGGTGTGCGCCTGTCTGTACGGATTGGCCCCTTTGAAACCCGGGAGGAAGGAGTGGTGGATGTTGATGGCCCGTCCAGCGAGGAAACTGCAGAGTGAGGGACTCAGGATCTGCATGTAGCGCGCCAACACCACTAGTTCCACACCCTGCTCATCGACGGCGCGCCGGATTGCGTCCTCGAAGTCCTGCTTGGTGCCGGCCTCGACAGTGCGGTGGGTGAAAGGCGCCTCGTAGAACTCGGCCAAGGGTCGCAGAACGTCATGGTTGGCCATGATGCCCACCACGTCGATGGGAAGCTCACCACTGCGGCGGCGAAACAGCAGGTCATTGACGCAGTGCCCTGCCTTGCTGGCGAGGATCAAGGTGGGCGTCGGGCGTCCGGCCTCGTGGACATGAAACTCAGCGCCGTAACGGCCTGCGAGACCCTCCATCGCGCAGGTCACGGTCGCAACATCCACACCCGCCACCTCCACCCGAATGAAGAACGCTCCGGTGTCCGGCGAGGTGAACTGCTGAAGCTCGACGATGTTGCCCGAGGCCTCGACAAGGCCCCCCGTAATGGCATGCACGATGCCGGGTCGGTCAGGGCACTGGAGCGTGACTACGAGGTCGGTCATGGGTCACGACTGTAGCGGGAAGCGCCGCCGATCGAGTAGCGGCGAATGTTGCGCCGCTACTCGATCTGCGTTGCAGTCTCAGATGAGGCCCAGTTCGGTGACGGCGTCGCGCTCGTCAACGAGTTCAGCCACCGAGGCGTCGATGCGCGAGCGCGAGAAATCATTGATCTCAAGGCCCTGAACGATCTCGTACCTGCCATCGGTTACGGTGCACGGGAACGAGGAGATGATGCCCTCGGGTACCCCGTACGAACCGTCGGACGGCACGGACATGGACACCCATTCACCTTCGGGGGTTCCGAGCACCCAGTCGCGCATGTGCTCGACGGTGGCGTTGGCAGCCGAGGCGGCCGAGGACTGGCCACGGGCCTCGATGATCGCGGCACCACGCTTGGCGACCTTGGGAATGAACTCGTCCTCGATCCAGGACTGGTCGTTCACCGCCTCAGCTGCGTTGCGATCGCCCACCCGGGCGTTGAAGAGGTCCGGGTACTGGGTGGCGGAGTGGTTGCCCCAGATGGTCATGTGGGAGATGTCAGTAACCGGTGCACCCACCTTTGCCGCCAGTTGGCTGATGGCGCGATTGTGGTCAAGTCGCGTCAGTGCGTTGAAGCGCTCGGCGGGGATGTCCGGGGCGTTCTTCAACGTGATGAGGGCGTTGGTGTTGGCCGGATTGCCGGTGATGAGCACCTTGATGTCATCGGCGGCGACGTCGTTGAGCGCCTTGCCCTGTCCTGTGAAGATCTTGCCGTTGGCGCTCAGCAGATCACTGCGCTCCATGCCTGCTTTACGGGGCATGGCGCCCACGAGCATGGCGAGGTTCACGCCGTCGAAGACCCTGGCGGGGTCGTCACCGATCTCGATTTTGACCAAGTTCGGGAATGCGCAGTCATCCAGCTCCATGACCACTCCCTCAAGGGCCTTCAATGCTGGGGTGATTTCGAGCAGACGGAGTTCGATGGGGCGATCACCCAGCAGCGAACCGCTGGCGATGCGGAACAACAGGCTGTAGCAGATCTGGCCTGCCGCGCCGGTGACGGCAATTTTGACGGGAGCCTCAGTGCTCACTGTCGGCCTCTCTCTCTTGGTGGTGGGAGTGTTGCGTTGGGGTGTTCGGGGACTGATTCGACCTTATCGTCTCACTCTCCCCACCGGCCCGGCGGGACTC